>CAZJJL010000125.1:0-5321 GCA_964546325.1 uncultured Planctomycetales bacterium
AACCCCCCGCAACGCAGGGTCATTAACCGTATCGACCGGTAATATAATCTTCCGTGCGCTTATCTATAGGTTTCGTAAAAATATCCTCTGTCCTTCCAAATTCTATCATTTCGCCCAGGAGCATAAAACCGGTATCCTGGGAAATACGCGCTGCCTGCTGCATGCTATGCGTTACTATTATTATAGTATAATTATTTTTAAGTTCATACATCAATTCTTCGATGCGTTGCGTTGCCTGCGGGTCCAAAGTCGAACACGGCTCATCCATTAAAAGGATATCGGGCTTAACCGCAATAAGTCGCGCAATGCAAAGCCGCTGCTTTTGTTCAAGGGAGAGGCCAAGTGCGGGTTTACGCAATTTATCTTTCAATTCATCCCAAAGCAAAACAGAACGAAGGCTCTTTTCAGCGATCTCATCGAGATGCGTCTTCTGGCCCGCATGAATTTTAAGCCCGAAGATAATATTCTCATAGATGGAAAGAGGAAACGGATTCGGGCGCTGGAAAACCATGCCGACCTTCTTGCGTAACGCGACCAGATCGGTTCGAGGATCAACAATATTCTCTCCTCCGATCATAACCTGGCCTTTCATGCGCACGCCTTCGACAAGATCATTCATGCGGTTAAAAATCCGCAGAAGCGTAGACTTGCCGCACCCGGAAGGCCCGATGATCGCGGTGATACGATTCTCCTGAAAAGAAACGCTCACATCCTTTAACGCGTGAAATTCACTATACCATAAATTCAATCGCACAACGTCTATAGCAGCCATTATCCGAATTTCCCTCGAATGTAATCGTCAGTGCGCTGGTCAGACGGCGCAGTGAAGATCTTCTCTGTTACGTCAAGCTCAACAAGCTGACCCGATAAAAAGAACGCCGTCTTATCCCCCACGCGCGCTGCCTGTTTTACGTTATTCGTAACCAATACGATCGTATACTGCTTTTTCAATTGTACCATCGCTTCTTCGACTTTTGCGGTAGAAATCGGATCAAGGCCGGAACACGGCTCATCGAATAAGATCACTTCCGGCTCTACCGCAAGCGTTCGGGCGATACAAAGCCGTTGCTGTTGTCCTCCGGAAAGCTTAAATGCCGACGCATTCAGCCTATCCTTAACTTCATCCCACAAATAAGCTTTTTTGAGCCCCTCTTCAACAGCGCTTTCTATCAGACGTTTATTGCGCTGACCATGCATACGCACGCCATAGGCGACATTCTCAAATATCGATAAGGGCAACGGCGCAGGGAGCGCAAAAACCATCCCAACTTTTCTTCTTAAATGTTCGGCGTCAAACGAATGGATATCTTTTTCATCCATACGGACACTGCCTTCCATACGAAAGCTCACTTGAAGATCATTGAAACGATTAAGCATGCGCAAAAAAGTAGTCTTGCCGCTGTTCGACGGACCGATTACGCTTAAAATACGGTTTGCTTCGACGCGCAGCGTAACTCCCTTTAAAGGCTGTACCGCACCGAACCAAACATTCAAGTCTTTAACGTCGAATTTATTCATATACTTTCTCGTATTGCGTATAGCGTATTGGGTATTGCGTTGAACAGCGTAGTCCGCCTCTGGCGAAAAACAAACATAACACACAATACTCACGACAGGCGACTAAACCGTCACCCGCACATCGAATTTTTACCATTTCTTCTTTCTGAACTGATACCTGATAATAATCGCTACCAGATTCATGAATAAAACCAATGCCAAAAGCACCAACGCCGTGCCATACCGGATCTTCTCACCAACATTCGGCACCTGCGTTGAAATGACATACAAATGATACGGCAATGCCATTGCCTGATCAAAGATCGACTTCGGCAATTGCGGCAAATAAAACGCTGCCACCGTAAAGAGAATCGGCGCGGTCTCTCCTGCCGCTCTTCCCAGACCTAAAATAGTGCCTGTCAAAATACCGGGTAGCGCGTTCGGCAAAACAATATGCCTGATCGTCTGCCACTTACTGGCCCCCAAAGACAAGCTGGTTTCCCTGAATTGATACGGCACACTTTCTAATGCTTCACGCGATGTCGTTATAATGATCGGCAAGATCATGATACCCAGGGTTAATGAACCCGAAAGAATAGAAGCGCCGAACTTAAAAAACACCACAAAAAGCGCTAAACCAAAAAGCCCGTAGACAACCGACGGAACGCCGGAAAGATTAACGATCGCCAAACGGATAATACGCGTTAAAAAATTATCTCGGGCGTATTCGCTCAGATAAATTGCGGCCATAAGGCCGATGGGAAGCGCAAACGCAATAGCCCCGCCGACCAGGTATACGGTACCTATTATTGCCGGAAAGATCCCTCCCGCGCGCATCCCTTGCCGTGGCACATCCATGAGGAACTGCCACGTGATCGCGGGTAACCCTTTTTGAACGATAATAACGACAATCATGCCTACGGGCACCACAACCAATAACGTAGACAATAAGAGAAAGGTAAACGCGATCTTCTGTGAAATCCTGGAGTTCATAGTTATTTTTTCTTATGCAAAAACAAATCCGCCGATACATTAATGGCAAAACTGATCACGAACAAAACAATACCGATCGCAAACAAAGCAAAATAATGTTCACTCCCCACTACGGCTTCCCCCATTTCTGCGGCGATCGTAGCGGTAAGCGTGCGCACCGGTTGAAGAATACTGTGCGGAATAATAGCGGAATTACCGGTGATCATCATCACCGCCATAGTCTCTCCGATAACACGCCCAATACCAAGCATAATAGCGGCGAGGATCCCTGAGGAAGCAGCCGGCAGAATAACACGATAAATCGTCTGCCAATGCGTAGCACCAAGCGCTAACGCACCCTCTTTATACGTTTTCGGAACGGAATACAACGCATCCTCCGCGATTGAAACGATCGTCGGCATGGCCATAAACGCCAATATGATAGATCCGGATAACGCAGTCAAGCCGGTAGGCAGATGAAACGTTGCTTTTACCCAGGGAACCAACGTGATCATGCCGATAAATCCCAGAACAACGCTCGGGATCGCGGCTAAAAGCTCAATACCCGATTTGAGAACCTCTTTAATGCTTTGCGGAGCGATCTCGGCTATGTAAACAGCGCACGCAACGCCGATCGGCACGGAAATGATCGTTGCGCCGATCGTAACTATTATTGAGCCGAGGATCAGAGGCCAAATACCGAGCTGCGCGGGTTCCGAAATAGGATACCAGCTTTTCCCGAATAAAAAATCAAAGGGCTTAACGGTCTGGAATACCGCAAGCCCTTCTTTTAAAAGAAAAACAAAGATAAGCCCGACAAAAATGATCGAAGCAATGCCGCAAATAAAAATCAGCTTCTCAATGATAAATTCTTTACACGTGCGCCAAGCCACGAAAGATCCCTTATTTTTGTACCGGAACAAAATCGGTTTTTAAAACGATCTCTTGTCCTTTTTTTGAAAGCGTAAAATCGACGAATTTCTTCACTAACTCTTTCGGTTCACCGTTGGAATAGAGAAAAAGCGGCCGCGATATAGGGTATTTTCCATTCACGACATTCTCTATAGTCGGCGCCTCATATGCCGACTTTTCATCCTTGGCAACATACAAAGCTTTTTGTTTCGGAGAAATATATCCCATCCCATAATAGCCGATAGCCGAAGGATTTTGAGCCACTTCATCGGCAATAGCCTGAGACGAAGAAAGCATTAAAGCATCGGCGGCGTATTCTTCTTTTGAATTAGGATCAAGCTTTCGCAGTACGTGCTCTTTAAAATATACATGCGTTCCTGAATTGACTTCGCGGGAAAGGATAACGATCTTGGCGTCAGTTCCGCCCACTTCTTTCCAATTCCTGACCTTTCCGGTAAAGATCTGCGCAAGTTGATCGACCGTAAGTTTGCTCACCGGATTAGCCGGATTGACCACAACCGCAAGACCGTCAAGCGCGACTTTCATCTCATGGGGATTAACCCCTTTTTTCTGAGCCAAGGCGATCTCTTTTTCCTTAATAGTGCGGGAACTCATCGCCAGATCACAGGTATTGCTGATAAGGCTCGATAATCCCGTACCCGATCCTCCGCCGGTAACGGCAACGAATTCCCCCTGATTGATCTCCATATATCGCTCTGCCCATGACTGAGCAAGGTTAACCATCGTATCCGAACCTTTTACCTGAATAGAATTTTTCGCAGGTGCGGCAAAAACCGAGGCGCAGCAAAACATACATGCAAACACAGACAAAAGTATCTTATACATATATCCTCCTTGTTATGATGAGTATATTCAAACCATGTAAAAAACGTGTGAAGGCAATGTTAAATCCATGTAAAATCGTCCGATCATCCTTTTCCGTCTTTTTTCACCGACAATTATCCTGCCCACACCATGACATACCTAAAATTTCCAATTCAAATCTGCCTGGATCAAATTCTCGGTCTTTAATTGCCCTGCGGTATCGTTTTGCGCACTGGTTAACGTTGAAAGATAATAATCAAGGTCAAACGTCCAGTTCTTAGCGAGGCCATAGGATAATGAAACCTCGTGACTGCGCACACCGGTCCTGCCGCCATAACGGTCGGAATCGGGGAATATGTCCAGCCAGGCATTCGTGCCTAACATGACATACTGGTATTTGGCCTGCCAATCGCCTTTGCCGGAAACCTTAGCATTCCCTACCTTTAAACCAGCCGCATATCCTGTGTTACTTTCGGGAGCCGAAAAATTGTCGATATACTCTGCGAATATCGATACATAGGGAATATCCATAAAAGACGGGACTTTTAAGCCAATCTGCTTAAACGGTTCGTTTATGGCAAGTTCAACCGCAGGAGTAAATGAGTTAAAATTATACGCAAGCCCTGAACGCCCATTCCGGGTATTAGAACCGGATGATTTGGCGGTCGACGGAGGAATCCAGCCTTCAACCTGCACAAACGTATAGATTGAATTCGCCAAGTTCAAAGAGATATCCGGAGTCAACGCAACCTTAATGCCAGGCTGAAATACATACATCCAGGGATCAGAAGCATTGGCATTTTCATCAAGTACAAAGATACCGGTGTTTATATACGCGTCAACTTTAGAATTCAACTTCTTTGCTAGCCCGACAGCAAGGCCTTCCGGATTAATATCGCCATCCCAAAGCATATCGGTAGGCTCCCAGAGAGGATTTTTCATACGGCCGATCTTTAACGATGCCCAATTCCACGGGGTATAATCAGCATAGGCATAATCGATCCAAACCGCGCGTTTCGCAAATGCTTCTCCAAAGGTCTGGTTGGTCGAACGGGGATCGGAATCGTTTCCCGTCGCAAGACCGAAGTACACCTTTGCCTTATCAAAAACCTTTG
>CAZJJL010000126.1:0-5215 GCA_964546325.1 uncultured Planctomycetales bacterium
CTCCTGCGCGGATTCTATGCGCGGCATAACCTCCCCGCAAAAAAACAACGCATTCCCCCGTTCAACAGGTTTCTTTTCGTAACGTATTTTCCCGCTCTTGATGCGGATGCGGCACGCACAGGGATATTCCGCAACAATTACCTGCAACCCCTCCAGGACCTTCTTGAGAAACAACGATCAAAGATCACCTGGATTTGCCGATACGTGAATTCCCTCCAGGGATATTCTTTTAAAGAAGCAGTGCGCCTGATAAAGGATTTTTCCGCTCACGAATACCATTGCATCCTCCGCGAAGAATATTTCGGGATAAAAAATTTTCTACTCGCATTCACGACCTTGCTACGCCAAATACCCATCAGTTGCATGCTTTACAAACAAGCCTCCCGGACAGTACTTATTGAATCACCCTGCGGAAAAGAGAGCCTGCCCTTGATAAAAAAACTTTGGTTTACCTCCCTTTTAGGCCCGGGGCAAATGGCAAACATAGCCGATTATTTTATTTTTAAGGATATCTTCAAAAACTTTGCGGTAGGTGACTGCGTGTATCTGTGCGAAATGCAAGGATGGGAAAAAGCATTGAACGCCGCAAAACGATCGGCCCCATCACCCGTTCGTTCCATAGGTTTCCAACATACGGCATTTTCCAAAAACTACTTAAGCTATTACTACGACCGGGAAGAGCTCTCGGCACCGCCCGGATCATATACACTCCCGCTTCCCGAAGTACTTGCGGCAAACGGAGCCTCGGCATACGCCGAATTCAGATCAACAGGGTATCCCAACGTCAAAGAGGTCGAAGCGCTCAGGCAGATCCACATAACCGAGGCATTTTCCGTTACAAAGAATATTCCGAAGGGAAAACCGATCCTTTTCATTCCCGGTGCCGTCAAAGAAGATGAATCGATCGATCTGATCAGCCTGGTACAGGCTGCTTCCGGCGAACTCACCCATTGGGATATCCGTTTCAAATCGCACCCTGCAATGCCGCTCGAAACGATCTTTAAAAAAATGGGAATCGCACTGCACAAAGCAGGATATACGCTCCTGCCTGAAACCACCTTCAGGCAATGCCTCAAAGATGCAACGGCAGTGCTTGTCGCAACCAGCTCCGTGGGCATAGAAGCCTTGGCGTACGGATGCGAGGTGCTCATACCGTCTTTTGCCGACACGATGTCCATGAACCCGCTCATTGATTTTCCTGAATATGCGCACCCCATAAACGGAAAAAAAGACTTAATCGATACCCTCGAAAAGATCGCAGCGGGAGAACGCCTGCACACACCACAGGAATATAACGCCTTTGTCAGCACATATTGGAATCTTGACAGCTCGCTGCATACATGGAGAGACCTTTTACATATTGATCATGATTGAACAAGCCCCTTCAAACCCGCTTTTCAGCGTTGTGATAACCGCATATAATAAAGGCGCGCATATCGCATCCACGATTCAATCCGTCCTCGATCAATCATTCGCTGACTTTGAGGTCATTATTGTCGATGACGGCTCAACCGATAACACCCGATCGATCGTTTCGTCGTTCGTTGATGCGCGAATCCGCTCTATCCATCAACCGCATAGCGGCTTGCCTGCCTGCGCACGGAATAAAGGCATATCCTGCGCCACCGGAAGGTTCATTGCGCTTCTTGACGGTGACGATCTCTGGACAAAAGAGAAACTCGCCCGATGCAAAGCGGCATTCGATGAAGATCCGGCGGTAGGGCTCGTCTATCATAATCTCACGGTCCTGCACAACGAAATACCCGTACGAAACATATCCTTCGGAACCGTTGTCAATGATATGTATGACAAATTGTTGCTTTCCGGGAACTGTCTGGGACCTTCCGCCGTGGTATTCCGAAGGGAATTTTTTTCCGAACGCCATATCAAGTTTAACGAAGGGAAAGAATTCTTTACGATCGAGGATTATGATTTTTGGCTTCAGCTCTCAAAGGTATGCAGATTCCGTCTGATCCCCGAGGTCTTAGCATATTACCGAATAACCGAAACCGGAGCTTTCCTCGGTAATGCCGAAACAAGCAGCCAAAATATGCTGCGCCTTCTTACGACTCACTTTGCCAAGCTCGAAAATCCAACCCTTACGCAACGCTATCGCATGCGCAAAAGAATATCCTCGGTCATGTGCGCAGCCGGAAGGATGCACCACCATCACCGCCATTATGCCGATGCCCAGCGATGGTACCGAAAAGCCCTCAAGGAATTCCCCCTTAATTACCGCGCGGCAGCAGCATACCTACTATCGCTGATACGCGTAAGGATCATCTATAAGTGATTCCGGCTTCCTCAAATTAACCTGGATTATTAAGCAGTTTTATGTTAGTCTAAAGCGTTATTGTTGGATCAATTCTGCATATCTAAAAACGCTCAAAGAATACCGGTTAAGCGCAGTCTGCGATGCTCAAAAACAAAAACATCATTTGTATATCAAGTATTGACTGGGATTTCATCTGGCAAGGCCATCAAGAGATCATGTCGACCTTTGCCAAGAACGGTAACCGGGTGCTTTTTATCGAGAACACGGGTGTTCGGAAACCAACCTTCAAAGATATCCCCCGTCTCAAAAAACGCATCGCACAATGGTTGCAAAGCGCCAAAGGGTTTCGAAGCGTAAACGATAATATTTTTGTGTACTCTCCGGTCATTCTCCCGTTTCCCTACTCCAAGATCGCGCGCATCATCAATAAATACATGCTTGTCCGGGCAATACGGCGATGGATGCGCATCGCCGATTTTCGGGACCCCATTATTTGGACATTCCTGCCAACAGGCACTGCTCTCGATATCATCTACGCGATCGACCACACGCTTTTGATATACTATTGCATCGCTGATTTCTACTCGCTCACCGATGCGCCGAAAGAAGTCAAGAAAACAGAGGACGAGCTCATCAAGATGTGCGACTGCATATTCGCTCAAGGTGAAGAATTAGCCCGGAAATGCCGGCGGTTCAATGATCGCGTGCACATTTTTCCGTTTGGCGTCAATATGGAGACCTTCGAAACATTTACGCCATCCGCAAAAACGCTGCCGGATGACCTGCGAAACATCCCCAAACCGATCATCGGATATATAGGAGGAATCCATAAACACATCGATTTCAATTTACTCAAGTTTGCCGCTGAATCAAATCCCGGGTTATCTTTCGTGCTCGTTGGCCCCCTGCAAACGGAAACCCCTTTGCTGGAAGGGATCAAAAACGTATATCTTCTCGGAAAAAAAGACTTTTCGGACCTTCCCCGCTACGTGCATGAATTTAACGCGTGCATAATCCCTTACCAAAAAAACGATTATACCCAAACCGTCTTCCCCACAAAATTGAATGAATACCACGCCATGGGGAAACCGGTCATTTCGACGGATTTGCCGGAAATAGCGAAATTTAACGCCGCTCACAACAACCTCATATATATACGCAACACACCCGAATCGTTCTCTGCCGCGCTTACGCAAGCGCAAAAAGAAAATTCGGATAGCCTTATACAAGCGCGTAAGGTCGCTGCCCGCAAAAACAGTTGGACAGCGCGGATCAATGAAATGAGCGCGCATTTAGAAGAGCTCCTCAAAGAAAAGCACAATACCCCTCCCGATTGGAAGGAGACTTTTCTCACGATGTACCGCCGCTCCCGGCAAAAAGCCTGTACCATTGCGGCGATCGCTCTTTCCGCGTACTTCCTGCTCTTTTATACCCCGCTCGTTTGGATGGTTGCGCGCCCCTTACGAATCGCTCAACCTCCGGCACAAGCGGATTGTATCGTGGTACTCGGAGGCGGTGTCGGAGAGACCGGTAAAGCGAACCAGGGATACGAAGAACGCGTCCAATACGCCGTTGAACTCTACAAAAAAGGTTTTGCAAAACACATCCTTTTTTCATCGGGATACTTATACGTTTACGAAGAGCCTTTGATCATGAAGGCGCTGGCCATTTCACTGGGAGTCCCCGCAGAAGCCATCCTGCTCGAAGACAAAGCGCGTAATACGTATGAGAATATCGCATTTTCAAAACGAATACTTGAAAAGAAGGGGTGGCACACAATCATGCTCATCAGCTCCCCCTATCATATGCGCAGGGTTTCTCTTGTCGCAAAGAAAATCGCCGCTGATATGAAGATCATCTACACGCCCATTCCGTATAGCAACTTCTACGCGCACGACACCTCAATCAAACGCGGCATTTTGGTAAACAGGATATCCCTTGCACAACTCAAAGCTTTATGCTATGAATTCTGTGCCACCGTTATATATATTATTAAAGGATACGCGAGCTTTTAAGGAGGGACCATGACCATTATCGACGGCAAAGGAAGATTGTTCGGGATCATTAATATCCTCGATTTTATCGTGCTCGTATGCATTCTTATTTTCATATTCATGTTTTCATTCGGATACAAACTTTTTAAACAAAATACGAAAACTCAGCCAAAGGTCGTTGAAACCGAACTAACCTGTATGGTTAAAGGGATTACCCCCGAAACGCTCCAAAACCTTCAAAAGGATCCCGCACTGCTTGACCCGCTCAATAAAACGCTGGGAACTATCGTCTCTGTAGGGGACACCTGGCCGTATCAAACTTCCATTGACCTGGGAAAAGGGGAAGAACAAATACTCGCGGATCCCATACTTATCAATGCTCAACTGACGATCCGTATAAAAGCAGAGCTGCGTGACAAAAGTCTTTTTATCCATGATTTCCCCATATTGGCGGATATCCCAATGCCGCTGCGAACAAGCAGTTGCGCATTTTCGGCGATCCCGATAGGGAACGAATCCCGCATCGCGATCACGGTTAAATTCTTGGGGATCATGAAAGAGATCAGCAGAATGGTAAAATACGGGGATGCTGAAAAAGAACGTTCAGGCAGAACGATCGCTACGATCAAAACTATTTCCAGCAATGAGCCATCCCAGGTTGCGGCGATAAAGGTAGAAGAGAACAAGATCGTACTCGTAAACGCACCCCATTTTCACGACATCCTGGCAACTCTGGAGGTTATTGCTACCAATAAAAACGGAAATCTTTTTTTCAAGAATAAGCCGGTAAAAGTAGGGGAATCGTTTGTCTTTTCGTCATTCTACACCATCAGCGGGATCATAACCGATATCACCTTTTTATGAAACTATCCGCACAACAAACAAAGGCTCCCCGGAAAACACCGCTGCGCGGCATATACGCGGAGAGCTTTATCAACCACACGCT
>CAZJJL010000127.1:0-5179 GCA_964546325.1 uncultured Planctomycetales bacterium
GCCCGCGTTGCGAATTTGGTATATTGGGGTAATCCGCTTTCCAATTTTTTATCTGCCTTTCGCGGAATATTTATTGCGGGCAAAACCCCGTTCATCTTCGATTACTGGTATAGCATCGGTATAGGAATGGTATGTATGATCGTCGGGTATTGTATTTTTCTGGCGATCGAGAACATTGCGGTGGAGAAGGCATGAGCGATGTAGTGGTGCAGGCTTCGAATATCGGCAAGCGTTTTTTTGTGCTTAAGCACAAAAAAACACTCTTCAAAACAGCACAGGCGTTTGCGCAAGGGCAGTCGTTGCGTCAGGCATTATGGGTATTGCGCGGGATTTCATTTAGGATCGTTAAAGGAGAGAAGATCGCGCTTGTCGGTAAAAACGGGGTCGGAAAAACAACGTTATTGCGCGTCTTGAGCGGTATTTATGATGTTACTCAAGGGTCTCTTATCGTGCATACGCGTCCTTTAGCGCTTTTGCGGTTATGGGTCGGCCTTAATGCGGACATCTCGTTGGTCGATAATATTTATCTGTTCGGCGCGGTTCACGGTTTAAAGAGAAGTTTCTTGGATTCAAGGATTGAGCAGGTCCTTCAGGCCGCCGAATTGGAGCATTTATGCCATGTTCCCTTCAAGGAGTTGTCTTTGGGGCAAATGCAGCGTTTGGGCATGAGCGTTGTTTTTCAGGCGCAGAATGATTTTTTGATTTTTGACGAAAGTATCGGCAACGTTGATCCGAGTTTCATGCGGAAAGCGGAAGCGTATTTCAAGTCGATTTTTGCTTCCGATAAAACGGTTCTTATGACTTCTCATGATAGCGCGTTTTTGCGGCGCAATTGCACTCGCGCGATCTGGCTGGCAGATGGGGGCATATACCGGGATGGCCCTGCTCAAGAGGTCCTTGAAGAATATGAAAAATCGTTTCGATAACGTTCTTCTCGGCGGTATCCTTATGTGTTGTCTTGCCCGCGTCGTGTTGTTGTCAAGCGTCGTTGCATTGCAGCCGGATGGCGCGCGTTCGTTGTATTGGGATGTCGATGCCCAACGGCATTATGCGGCTGCTTGTCAGCTTTTAGCGCACGGGTCCACGGCGGTATCATGGGATGTCCCCTTGTTTCAGGAAGTCGTTGCCGTATCCTTACGGATATTCCCTCATTATGCAGTCCCTCTTTTCCTGAACCTTTTCTTTTTTCTGCTTTCGGCGCTCGTCGTATTCCATACCGCAGCGTATTTAGGTAGCAGAAGAAACGCATGGTGGGCAACGTTGCTGTATTGCGCGTACCCGTCTTTTATCGTCTATAGTTTCTTGCCTTTCCCCGATCCTCTTTTTGTGCTTTTGTATATGACCGCGGTGTATTGCTTAGTGCGGTATATCCGCGATCAGCGTTATCGATTTGCCGGCGCAGCAGGTATCTGCGCGGGGCTATGTGTTTTGACAAAAGAATCGGCGGTTATTTTGCCGGCCGTATTCTTTCTTGCGTTGATCATAGGGGCAGGAAAAAAGTGGCGCCATGCTTTTGGTGCGGGTTTACTTGTAGTTGCGGCTGCCGCAATGATTGTCCTTCCGAGAGTAGCGTATAATAAAACGCACTTTGGGGTATATGCGGTATCGGAAAAAATGACGGTTTATATGCGGTTTCTTCAAAAAGTGCGCAAACAAACGGTGCCGCTTTCTGTCCGAAAGGGCCAGGAGTCGGTGACCGCCGGGGTCATTACGGTACCCGCTTCCAAGCACGCATTCTCTTGGCTGGTTGATTATGTTTTGGCGCGCAGACAGTTTTTTTTCGGGACCGGCACGGTGAGCTTTATGCGTGTGTCAGGTATTGAGACGTCCTCATTGGCTTCAATCCCTTTTCGGCTTAACGAGTATTTTTCTTTAGTGCAGGCAAAGAAAGGAGCATGGGCGTTGTTTCAAGTGTTTTCATGGTTGTTCGTTGCGCTGGTATATTGTTTTGCCCTCTTCGGTTTCATAAAGCTTGTGGTTCGCCGCCAGGCGGCTGTCGCAGTTCTCTTTTTTTCTTCCGCGATCTATTTTCTTGCGGTATATTTCTCGAATTCTCATGCGCGGCATTTTACCGTTGTGATCCCTCTTATATCGATCATGGCGGGCAGTGTTTTTGCGGAAAAAGCCGATGGAAAATCTCTCTGATACGCACCTGTTACGATTATCGCTGCGTTTTGATGCCGATGATGCCGTTGCCATGGCACGTTTCAGAGAGCGTATGAGTCAGCCGATCGAGTGGGAATATTACCGGGACCGTTTTATTCATGAGCGCCTGGAAGGATATTTTCTCTATAATCTTAAACGGGCCGGTCTTTTAGACAGTATCCCGGAGTCCGTGCGCGTAAGTTTCTCCGGTATAACTGCGGAGACCGTGACGGATAATCTTCTTCATGTGCGTTCTTTGGAGGCAATAGCCGGATATTTTGCGCAGGAAGGAATCCCCTTCGTTTCTTTGAAAGGAGCGCATTTGCTGCAGACCGTGTATCGTGATTATCCTCTCCGGAGGATGTCTGATCTCGATATTTTGATCAGGCCGCAGTCTTTGCCTGATGTCGAGCGGATGCTCTGTCGGGAAGGATTTGCGGTTTCCGCGCATGATAATCCAAGCATCAGGCACTATCGGATACTCGCTCCTGTTTTGCGGGAGCTTATGTTTGAGCGCGAAGGTTGTAAGCTGGATGTGCATTGGGGCATTGCAACAGCCGATGGGATTGCCATGATGCAGGACGATCGTTTGTGGGCGCGCGTGGAGCAGATTGACCGTGCGGGGCGCAAGATTGCGGTCTTTTCAGTCGAAGACCTTTTGCTGCATTTGTGCGCGCATCTTTTTAAGAACATGATGCGTAAAAAGATGCAATTAGTGATGTTTTGCGATATAATTGATCTGGTTCGATATTATGATCATAGGATAGATTGGGGATATGGGCGGCAGTCGGCGCGGCAGGAGGGGCTTGAGCCGGCGTTGTATTCGCTGCTTTCCTATGTGCAGAGAGAAGGGTTTTGTCAGGTTCCCGCGCTATTCGCCGAAGAGATCTCTCGATATCAGTCTTTGGGTGTTTCCTCAAACGGGCGGCTTGATTGCGCGCTTACTTTTTCCGAGACTCGGTATTACGCCGGGCTCATGCGGGGGATCCCCGGAGTAAGGAATAAGGTTTTTTTTGCCGCGAGCCTTGTTTTCCCCCGGAAGGAATGGGTGCGGATCTATCATCCTGCCGTTGCGCATATGTCGACGCTGCAGGGGTATTTGTATCATTGGAAAGTTTGTTTGAGTAAGGGTTTCAGAACGCTGAAGGAGTTTTTTAGATGAAAGATGTCGTAAGCATTATTCTTGGTGGAGGAAGGGGTACTCGGTTATATCCCTTAACGAAATATCGCGCTAAACCCGCGGTCCCTTTAGCCGGTAAGTACCGCCTCGTTGACATCCCGATCAGTAATTGCATTAATTCCGGATTCCGTAAAATATTCATTCTTACCCAATTTAATTCCGGTTCGTTGAACAGGCATATTTTTCGCGCGTACAAGTTGGATACTTTCTCTGAGGGGTTTGTGGAGATTATTGCCGCGGATCAGTCTATGGAGCATGCGGATTGGTTCCAGGGATCAGCTGATGCCGTTCGGAAATGCCTGCGACACATTAGCGACCCGCGTATTCGCTATGTGCTTATTCTTTCCGGGGATCAGTTGTATAAAATGGATTTTGCGCCCATGCTGGCTTTCCATATCGAGAAAGGGTCCGAACTTACCGTTGCGTGCAATCTGGTTTCAAAAGAAGAGACGATCGACCTGGGTATCATGGGAGTTGATAAGGAGTATCGTATTAAGCAATTCGTCGAAAAACCAAAGCACGAAAAAGAAGTTTCCGGCCTGGCCGTAAAAGTAGAGAATAAAAATAAGTATCTGGCTTCGATGGGGATCTATATTTTTAATAAAGAGACATTGATCGAACTTTTGTTAAGCAATGCCGGGGTCGATTTTGGAAAAGAGGTGATCCCTGAAGCGTTAGGGCAGAAGAAGACATTCGCGTATACGTATAATGGTTATTGGAAAGATATCGGCTCTATCCAGTCTTTTTATGAGGAAAATCTTGCATTTGCCGCGGCAAAACCCCCGCTTGATCTCTATGACGAAAATTGGCAATTTTTCACTCGGCCGCGGTATTTGCCGATGACCAAGGTCTCCCGGAGCGTTATCGAAGGCTCTACGGTTGCCGAAGGGGTAATCATTGAACAGGCCGCGATTAAGAATTCCATTGTCGGCTTGCGCACGATCATCGGCGCCGGGACTGAGGTGAGCGATTCGATCCTCATGGGATGCGATTATTATGATTTTTCATCATCCCCGAAACTCGGTATCGGGAAAAACTGCGTTATTAAGAAAGCTATTATCGATAAAAATGTGCGCATGGGAGATAATGTGCACATCGTCAATAAAAAGAACGTCCTTGAATTTGAAAACCAGCTATGCGTGATCAAGAACGGTATCGTTATTATCCCGAAAAGCTCCGTTATTCCGTCCGGCACGGTTATTTAGGGTTATCGCGTGTTTAGTTCATTCAAAGTCCGCAACTACCGGGTTTATTGGATCGGGATGTTCGTTTCTTTGATCGGCACGTGGATCCAATCCGTTGCTCAGAGCTGGTTAGTTTTCAAGCTGACGAATTCGGCGTTCCTCTTGGGCGTGGTCGGGTTTTTAAATACTATCCCCGTACTTTTGTTCTCTTTATTCGGCGGCGCATTTGCCGATAGGGTCAATAAGCGCATTGTTTTGCTCTATACCCAGAGCGTTTTCATGGCGCTTGCGTTTGTGCTGGCGGTATTAACACAGTTGCAAATCATCGAGACTTGGCATATAATGATTATTGCCGTATGCAACGGTATTGTCATGGCTTTTGACGCTCCCAGCAGGCAGTCCATGGCAGTAGAATTAGTCGGTAAAGAGCATCTTTTGAATGCGATCGCATGGAATTCCGCGGCGTTTAATTCCGCCCGTATCATCGGTCCGGCTTTGGCAGGAATTCTCGTGGCAGGCATCGGTATGAGTGGCTGTTTCTACCTTAACGGCGTCAGTTTTTTTGCCGTGATCGTAGCACTCCTGGTCATTCGAAATATCCGTCAACCTTCCAAAAGCGATAAATCATTCTTGATCCGGGATATAATCGACGGATTGCGGTTCATGAAGC
>CAZJJL010000128.1:0-723 GCA_964546325.1 uncultured Planctomycetales bacterium
GGGCAGACGAAAAGAAGATGTTTTTTTCTCCTCATGCCGTGGATAATGCCTATTTTTCTTCCCAATCCCTTCGGTTAATGCCGCAACGCGCCGCGATGCGTCGGTCTTGGGGCATACCGGAGCATGCTACTGTTTTTCTCTTTGCGGGGAAATTTACGGAAAAAAAGAGGCCTTTTGATTTTGTCAAGGCGCTTGAACAGTTGCCGAGGGATTCTGCGGCTGTTGGTTTTATGGTGGGAGACGGGCCTTTGGCAGAAGGGATCAAGGCATATTGCGCATCTCATAAAATCCCCGTTTTTTTCAGCGGTTTTTTGAACCAAAGTCAGATGCCCGGCGCGTATGCGGTTTCGGATGTTTTGGTTTTGCCTTCTGATGCAAGGGAAACCTGGGGATTGGTCGTAAATGAGGCCTTTGCAAGCGGTTTACCTGCGATCGTCAGTCAAGAATCGGGATGTTCTCCGGATCTCATACAACCCGGAAAAACGGGTGCATTATTCGCATGTGGCAATGTTAGACGCCTTGCTGAAAGTATGATAGAATTAACCAAGAAGAGCGATAAGCGCGCGTATATGGCGAAAGAGGCGTATGCGCATATTCAAGGTTATGCGATGGCACAGTCTGTAAAGGGGATCATGCAGGCCCTGGATGCCGTGTCGCGGAAGCAATAGCGAGTTCTTCGAGAATTTCGCATAACTGACGGAAAGATTCAGGTCGGCGGCAAAC
>CAZJJL010000128.1:733-5171 GCA_964546325.1 uncultured Planctomycetales bacterium
ATTTCGCAGGGAATATGGAGAGGAAAGTTATTTTTTCGTATGGGAGAACGTCGGTATCGCGACGTTAATGTATGAATCCAAAGATTGAGATCCTGCAGTATCTGGTTATATGGATTATTACCGCCCTTATTATCGTTAAAGGGTGTTTACGTCAACGGGCTACCGGTAGCGGGCTGACGTTGTATTTTGTTCTTTCCTACAGTTTGCTTTATTGCGTAGGGGCTTTTGTCTATCTTTCTCCGTTCCATCCGGAGGGGGTCGAGAATCTTATCGTGCAAGGTTTACGTGTTTCAACGTTATCGTTTTTTGGTTTTTGCATAGGCAATACCCTTATCAAACATCTTTTTTTATCGATATTTTTCTCTTCGAAGGCGAAAACACCCCAGGAAGTTACCGCCATCAGGCATAGAAAGTTAGCGATCTGGTATTTTGTCATCGGTTTTTTATTTACCTTCGTTCTGAGGGGTTTTTTTGCGCAAGTCCCTACGTTAACAACGTTCCTGGCGTTCGGTTTGAACCTTATCGTCGTCGGTATTTGTTTAGGCTGTTGGGAGGCTATTCGCACGCAGAATAACAAGCTCTTGCGCAGATGGTATTTGGCCGCCGTTAGCTTGCCTTTGCTTACCATTGTCACAATGGGATTCCTTGGTTTTGGTTTTTCGATGTTCTTGATCGTCAACGCGTTTCTTTGGCGTTTTATAAAGATCAAGATCAAACATATCCCTTTCATCCTCTTGTTGGTGTATCTTTCCATGACTTTTTATCAAACCTATATGCGTGATCGCGACCGTATCCGTGACGCAGTCTGGGGCGGCGCTACTATGATCGAGAAAGTATCGGTTTTGCAGACGACGCTGAGTAAACCGGAGTTCTTTAATCCGTTGGATGTCGATCAGTTGCTGCGTATCAGCGGCCGTATCGATTATAATTACATATCGGGGGTTGTGGTTAATTATATGCAGGCGGGTTTTGTCGAGCACGCCGGATTTGATCTGATGAGTCATTCGTTAGTGTCGCTGGTGCCGCGTTTTCTCTGGCCGTCTAAGCCGATCGTTGCCGGAGGTGCAGCGATGGCAACGAAATATACCGGGATGCGATTTGCGGAGGAGACGACTATCGGGTTAGGGCTGCCGGTGTATTTCTTTATTGCGTTGGGATATCCCGGCGTCTTGATCGGATTTATCGTGATAGGATTCATTATTGCGCTTATTGATGCTAAAGCAGGGTATTATCTGAGTTATAACGAGTGCTCTAAATTTATGATCTGGTTCTTGCCCGGACTGATTATTATCGGTGCTGATTCGTTCAGCGACCTGTTCTCGGGAACGGCAGCCGCGTTCATCTTTTCTTATTGTATCGCAAAATTCGCATGAAACTCCTTTGTGTTATACCGACGTATTGGCCGGCATTTCAATTCGGAGGGCCTGTTTTTTCCGTGCATGCGTTGCTTAAGTCTTTGGCTGAGAAGGGGGTTTCGGTCACGGTCTATACGACTGATACCGGTTTGCACCATAAGGCGTATGAGCCTCAGACGGTGATTGATGGCGTTACGGTCCGCTATTTCCGTACCTGGCCGTTGCCGCGTTTTGTATCGGCGACCGGATGGGGTTTTTCGTCTGAGATGGCCCGATGCCTTAAGGATACGGCAGGTAATTTTGACGCCGTATATATCGTTTCGGTGTGGAATTTTTCCGTTGCTGTCGCTGCGTACCATTGTCGCGCAAAAAAAATTCCGTATATTCTCTCTCCGCGAGGGTTGCTGTGTTCGTACGCTTTAGGGAAGAAAGCGTGGAAAAAATGGCCGTATTATCAGCTTGTTTCGAGGCGGGATGTAGAGTCCGCTGCATGTGTTCATTATACGAGTTCTGATGAACAAGCTTGTCACGCTGCTTTGCGGCTAAAAAATCCGAGCGCGGTCGTTGCCAACGGGATCTCGTTCTCAGAGTTGGGATCCGATATAGACCGGAAAGAATTCTTTCGGCAGTTTCCTGTCCTCGAAGGCAAACGGATTATTCTTTTTTTGGGAAGAATAACCTGGAAAAAGGGGTTTGATATTTTAAGCGAAGCTTTTGCTCGGCTCAGCCATGTATATCCCGATGCTGTTTTAGTTCTTGCCGGTAATGACGAGTCCGGCTATGTCGAGACGGTCAGAAAGATGCTTGGCAAGAAGGGGGTTGCCGAAAAAGTATTTTTCACGGGCATGCTCCTTGGGCGGGAAAAATGGCAGGCATTTGCAGCGTGCGATGTTTTTGTGTTGCCGTCCTATTCGGAGAATTTCGGCATGAGCGTCATTGAGGCCATGGCAGCGGGCGCGCCGGTTGTCATTTCCGATCAGGTTGCGCTTGCGCCGGAATCAAAGAAGGAGGATATTGCGGTTGTTGTTGAAACGACAGCGGCAAGTCTTTATAATGGTTTACATTCGGTGCTGCATGATCCTGAGGCGAGCCGTTCCCGTGCCTTGAGGGCAAAGGAATATGTCCGTCGCCAGTATGATATTCGGGATATTGCCGATCACATGATAGCGCTTTTTAAGGGGATCATAAAAAAATGAAGTTACCTATCGCGATCATTATCATGACCCGGGATGAAGAACGTAATATTGAAGCCTGCTTGCGCAGTATACAGGGGTTTGCCGATGAAGTTTTCGTGATAGATTCGCACTCGACTGATCGAACGGTTGCGCTCGCGCGTTCGTTTGGCGCCGAGGTATTCACGAATGAGTGGGTTAATTATGCCACGCAGTTCAATTGGGCGTTGAGCCGCGCGCCGATCCGTTCTCCGTGGGTCATGCGTTTGGACGCCGATGAGCGTCTGACTCCGGAAGTGCGTCAGGAGCTTATGGATGTATTGCCTGGGCTCGATAACGATGTCACCGGGATATACGTAAAACGCAGGGTTTATTTTATGCATCGTTGGATAAAACACGGCGGGTATTATCCGATGTGGCTCTTGCGTCTTTGGAAGCGCGGATGCGGGCATTGTGAGGTCCGTTGGATGGATGAGCATATTCATTTAACCTGCGGCAAACCGGTATTCTTGAAACAGGATATCATTGAGGAGAATCACAAGAACCTTCATTGGTGGATCGGCAAACATAATGGATATGCCACCCGGGAAGTAATTGACCTTTTGAACCCGCGGTATCACTTCTTTGAGTATGCGGCTATTCCCGGTTCCCTGTTTGGCAGCCAGCATCAACGGGTGCGTTGGTTAAAGGAGCATATCTATGTCCGGCTGCCGCTTTTTGTCCGGCCGTTCCTGTATTTTATCTACCGGTATTGTATCAAGGGCGGATTCTTAGACGGAACGGAAGGCCTTATCTGGCATTTTTTGCAGGGGTTTTGGTACCGGTTCCTTGTCGACGCCAAGATATTCGAAATATATAAAAAAGCAGGCACAGGCCGGGAACGTATCCGGCAATTCTTGCGAGACGAATATAATATTACGACTCCATGACAAAACGTACGGTTATCCTGGGGATCAACGCATATCATCCTGATTCTTCTGCTGCGCTTATTGTCGACGGAGAACTTATTGCCGCGGTAGAAGAGGAGAGATTCAACCGTATCAAACATTGGGCGGGATTCCCCCGGGAATCCATCGCGTATTGTTTGCGTCAGGCGGGAATGGGGATAAACGATGTCGATCATGTCGCGTTAAATCGTGACTCCGGGGCTAATTTGGGCAAGAAGGCGTTGTATGTTCTGGTAAAAAGGCCTGCCGCTTCATTGGTCGCGCAACGCCTTAAGAATATTGTCCGGCTTCAAGGAATACGCAAGCGTCTTGAAGACGCTTTTTTAGACGGTTCTTCGCGTCTGCGCGCACGCGTGTGGGCTGTTGAGCATCACCGCGCCCATTTGGCAAGTTCTTTCTTCGTTTCCGATTTTTCCGATGCGACGCTTGTTTCGATCGACGGGTTTGGCGATTTCTCAAGCTGTATGGTCGCGCTCGGCTCCGGTTCCCGTATCAGGCCGTTGTATGAGGTGAATTATCCTCATTCACTGGGAATTTTTTATACGGCAGTTACGCAATTCTTGGGTTTTACGAAGTTCGGTGACGAATACAAAGTAATGGGGCTGGCGGCGTACGGCAAACCTGCTTATGCCGATGTGATGCGTACGATCGTGCGCGTGACCGGAAAAGGTACCTTCCTGCTTGACCAATCGTACTTTTCGTTTTCCAAACACAAGAATACGATGCTTTGGGATAACGTTGCTCCCGAATTACAAACGCTTTATTCCCAGAAATTCCGTGTTGTGTTAGGCGAGCCGAGGGATCCGGATGAAGAAATTACTTCCCGGCATTTTGATATCGCCGCTTCGTTGCAGCGTATCTATGAAGAGGTGTTCTTCCACGTTTTGAATTATGCGTACGCGCGGACATCTAATCCCCGGCTTTGTCTTGCGGGCGGATGTGCGTTAAATAGTTTGGCGAACGG
>CAZJJL010000129.1:0-5136 GCA_964546325.1 uncultured Planctomycetales bacterium
CCCCTCCTCATTACACCCCAGAGGTGTAAGACACCTACGGGGCGGAGGATGGTTTCGCAGCGCTCTCACCGGCGAGATAACCGGTAGAGAATGCCGCTTGAAGATTAAAACCGCCGGTATCAGCGTCAATATCGATGATCTCTCCGGCAAAATACAGCTCTTTGACGCGGCGTGATCCCATCGTGCGCGGATCGATCTCTTTCAACGAAACACCGCCGCGCGTCACCATCGCTTCTTCGATCGGCTGCGTACTTTTTATCTCAAGCGTAAACCCTTTTAAAAGACGAACGATATTCCGGCGCTCAGCGAGCGTCACATGGCTTGCCTGCTTCTGAGAATCTATTTTCAATATATGGATGAACGTATCGATAAGCCGGAGCGGTAACAAACCCCTTAAAATAGTGCGGATACTCATGCGCGTATTCGCTTTAAACTCGCGCAAAAGCCTGGCTTCAAGCTGCTCAACGGTTAATCCCGGTTTTAAGTCGATGACCGCATAGACGCGCCTTTGCTCTGCGAGAAGATCGTTCACCCGTCCGCTCTCGGTACTGCCCAGGGGACCCGAAATTCCCGTAGCAGTGAACATCAATTCGCCGACATCCGCTTCAATTTCTTTCTTTGCGCTGGTAAAAGTGATACGAATATTCTTAAGGGTCAAGCCTTCAAGCTCTTTGGGATACGATTCTTTTGTGTCCAACGGCACTAAACCGGCGCGCAAGGGAATTATCGTATGCCCGAATTTCTCCGCGATGCGCTGCCCGTCTCCGGTAGAACCGGTAAAAGCATACGAAATGCCGCCCGTCGCTAGAATAACGGCGTCCGCTTTCAACCGCTCCCCGTTTTCCAACGAAACACCAAGCGCCTGGTTATTGGCAACCAGAATATCTTTAACGGCTGATTTATAGTGCACCGTTACGTTCT
This sequence comes from uncultured Planctomycetales bacterium, assembly GCA_964546325.1. GTDB lineage: Bacteria > Omnitrophota > Gorgyraeia > Gygaellales > Profunditerraquicolaceae > DAONEO01. Next base: position 922 of record CAZJJL010000129.1, read on the forward strand.
GCTTTTCAAGTTCCTTCTTTAAAACTTCGAGGATACATGCGGAACGGTCAGAAACCGGAAAAACGCGCTCCTGGCGCTCAATTTTTAAAGGCACTCCGCGCTCCTCAAAAAACCGCATCAGATCTTCATTAAAGAACTTCTTAAAAGCATCGCGCAAGAACTCGCCGCGCCCTGAAAAACGCTTCAGAAAGGAATCCAAATCGCAGGCGTTAGTCAAATTACATCTGCCCTTGCCGCTTAAAAGGATCTTAGCCCCCGCAGACGGCTTCTTTTCAACAAGCATAACCTCTGCGCCGCATTCTCCGGCACGAATGGCGGCCATCAAACCCGCAGGACCAGCACCAACAACAATTACTGTTTTATTTTTCACGTTTTATAATCCGAAATCCCGAATGGTAAAAATGGATTCCAAGGGAATGTTTACTTTGGCAAGATTTTCTTTGGCACTCTCAAGACGGTCAACGATCACGATCGCTTTTACGATAGTCACGCCAAGTTTATCAAGAGCATCTTTAGCCTCGATCAAAGCTTTTCCGGTCGTTGCCACATCATCGACGATGACCACCCGGCTGCCCGTTTTTAAAACAGGGCCTTCAACCTGCTTGCCCATACCATGCTCTTTGGCGGCTTTCCGGACAATAAACGTCGTAAAAGGAACCTTCTGCATATGGCTTAAGGCCGCGACTGCTCCGACGATCGGATCAGCCCCGAGCGTGGGGCCGCCAAAAGCGTCAATACTCAAATCCTTGACCATATCAAGCATAATGGCGCCAATGAGATAGGCGCCTTCAGGAGTTAAGGTGATGATCCTTCCATCCAGATAATAATTACTCTCTTTACCGGAAGAAAGGATAAACTTCCCTTTCTTAAGGGCTTGCTGTTCAAGCAACGCATGGAGTTGTCTTTTTAATTCTGAAACGGGCTGTATCTGCATGGTGGGTATTGTACTATGCTTGAGGCAGGGTGTCAATACGGTTAAGGGTTTGCGGTGTTCGGTTAGCGGAACTACCGAAAACCGAGAACCGCAAACCGTATATTGAATTATTCTTTACAACCCTTCCTTCTCTTGCTATCATAAACATAACAATTTGGAGTAACCAGAAGTGAGGGCGGCTGCTCGCTCCCCGGGAGGCGTACAATGGGTAATTTTACTGAAAAGGAAAAATTACAACTACCGAAGGGGCGGTTGGCCCGTTTCGGTATCGGAACTGATTCTCCTACGGCGCAGACAACGATTCGCAGTTTCTTCCGCGGGTTGACCGACATCATATATCCTAAGGAATGCGTAAGCTGTAAAAATACGATCGTGCATAACGCTGTCGACGATCTGGTCTGTTTCGATTGCTGGACTGCGATAAAAGAGAACGTCCCTCCTTTTTGTATCCGTTGCGGCAGGCATCTCGATAAAAAGAATTTGACAAAGAACGTATGCCCGCATTGCATCAGAAAAGAATACTATTTTGACAGGGCATTCAGCCCCTGCTCTTTTGAAGGGCCGATACAGGAACTCATTCATGAGTTCAAATATAACGGCAAGGATTACCTGGCAAAACCGTTAAGCAGACTGCTGCTTAACTTTATCGGCGAATACCGCGTGCCGGTGGAATTCATGGATATGATCGTACCTGTTCCGCTGCACCAGGCGCGCCTCAGAGAACGTCAATTCAACCAGGCAGCATTACTGAGCCGATATATCTCGGAAGCATTTTCCCGGGACCAGGCAGAAGATATCCTCGTGCGCAACCGCTCTACAAAGACGCAGGCCGATCTCACAATCGCCGAGCGTCTTGCCAACGTACAAGGGAGCTTCTCGACAAAAGAAAACGCGCCGATACAAGGAAAGAACATCCTCCTTATCGACGACGTTTTAACAACAGGAGCCACTGCATCCGAAGCGTCCTGTGCACTCAAAAAAGCCGGAGCGAACATCGTTTTCGTTTTGACTCTGGCAAACTAATACTACGCGCTGCATGAAAATTCTACGCACCTATCTCATAAAAGAATTCTTGGGGCCTTTGTTTCTCGGGTTAGGCGTCTTAACGTTCGTCATGCTTTTGGGGAACCTGATCAAGATCGCCGAACTGGTCATTAATAAAGGCGTCGATATCGTCAGTGTCTCGAAACTCTTCCTTTTCATGATCCCGTACCTGTTGACCTATACGCTCCCTATCGCTGCGCTTACGGCAGTCCTCCTTTCTCTCGGAAGATTCTCCAGCGATAATGAGATCATCGCAATTCGAGCGGCGGGGATCAACCTTTTCGGGCTTATCTCCCCTCTTCTTGTGATAAGCCTTATTTTAAGCCTCATCCTTGTTATCTTTAACGATAAGGTTATCCCTTACGCGCACTTTGCCTCGCGAAAAACCATGATGGAAGTCGGCATCAAGAACCCTACGGCAGCGCTCGAGCCGGGAGTCTTCATCAATTCATTCCAAAAATATATCCTTTTCATTTACCGCATTGAAGAGAATAAGATGAGCAATATCCGTATTTATGAGCCTCAGGAAGGAAAACCAACCCGAACCATTGTCGCCCGGCACGGAGAATTCATCAGTATTCCCGAGAAAAAGTCGGTAAAACTTAAGCTTATTGACGGCACTTCTGACGAGCCTGACCCCAATAACCCCAGCAACTTCTATAAACTTAACTTTAAGACCTATTTTATGACGCTGAATCTCGGCGACGGAAAAGCCAAAGAAGAACTGCGCAAAAAACCGAAGGATATGACGATCGCGGAACTGCGCGAAGAGATCAAACAACTCAAACGTGACGGCGTTAATCCTGCGCCGCTTATTACCGAAATTAACGAAAAAATATCCCTGGCGTTCTCTTGTTTCATATTCGTCTTGCTCGGAGCGCCCCTTGCCATTATTACGCGAAGAAGGGAAAAATCGATCAATTTCGGCATCGCGTTTGTAACGGTAGGAGTGTATTATCTGTTGCTTTTAGGGAGCGAAGCACTCGGACTCCAGGGCACGATCAATCCTCAAATAGCTATGTGGCTTCCCAACATCATTCTCGGAGGAGTAGGCGCTTTTCTCACTTACCGGCTATGCGCATCTTAGACCGCTATATTACCAAAAGCGTCCTGACACTTTTTCTTACCTGTATTCTATCGTTTCTTTTCTTGTACGTTATTATCGATATCTTTGCCAACCTCGACGATTTCCTGAAACAACATACCCATATCATCACCCTCCTGCAATACTATCTTTCGTATTTACCGATCATTTTTGTGCAAGTTGCGCCTATTTCAACGCTCTTAGCCGTACTCTACACCTTCGGCACTTTCAACCGCAACAATGAGATCATCGCCATGCGCTCATCAGGCTTAAGCATCATGCAGGTTTCAAAACCGATCATTATATTCGGAATACTTCTCTACGTCTTTATTTTCTGGGTTAATGACGCTTTTGTCCCGAACGCCCTGCAACTCAACCAGCAAATAAAAGCTCAAATAGACAGCGGAAAAAAGCAACTGCCGCAAAAGACGGACGAGGTCATCCTCAATCTCTCCATGTACGGATTACGCAACCGATTGATATTCGTCAACCGCTTCATTCCGAGTACAAACACCATGGAAGGCGTCACCATCCTTGAACACGACGAACACCAGAATCTTGTAAAGAAGATCGTCGCCAATAAAGCCGTCTTTATCGATAACCTCTGGCATTTTTTCCAAAGCATTACCTATGAATTCGACCTATCGGGACAGATCAAAAGCGAACCTCGTTACATGGATGAAGAAATCATCTCCATACCCGAAACACCGCGGGAATTCCTGACCCAGCGGCAAAAAACGGAGAACATGTCTATCGCTCAGATCAACGATTATATCTGGAAGCTCTCCAAAAGCGGGGCTACCGGAGTCATTCGAAAACTCAAAGTTGACCTTTATCAGCGATTCGCCTTCCCACTCACAAGTCTCGTCATCATTTTCCTGGCTATCCCCTTTTCTTTAAGAATGAAAAAAAGGGCTACGGGACTTTCTTCGCTGGGACTTTCGATCATTGTCGGATTCTTATATTATGTATTCAATGCGGTAAGTATTGCGTTAGGATATGCCGGCATTCTGATGCCGATCGTTGCGGTTTCACTAAGCCACGTTTTTTTCTTCACCCTCAGCCTCTATTTAATAAAACACACGCCATAGAATTCACAAAAAAATCCGGGTTTCAAAGTCACAAGAGCGCAAGATCACAAGATTGACTTCCG
>CAZJJL010000130.1:0-5113 GCA_964546325.1 uncultured Planctomycetales bacterium
CTTGCGCGCGATAAGGTCTTGGCGTGGATCGTCGCGCATACCTATGACAGCGTTGACGTTCCGGTGCGCCGAGGCAAGGGGGATTCAACCATTGCTACCGATACCTACGCATGGTCTATTGCGGCTATCGGTCCGGAGAAACTCGAAGAGCTTTCGATGGACCCGGAACGCATCATTCAATTTGCGGAAGATCACTGCTCGGTAGAAACAACAGGCGCCCGTCCCGATGGAGTTGCGGTCCGGATCAAAGGATTTGATTTTGCCGCGCAGCGCAATGTTGCCCGGGGAGGGGTTGTTTCTCCCGAATGGACCAGCCAGATGGTGGTTTCCTATAAGCTGATGGCGGATTATTTCTATAAAAAAGGCGATTCTGCTAAGGCCCGGAGTTATGAGTCGAAAGCGGACGAATATCTTTCGCAATTAGCGAATATGATCATTTGCAGTCCTTCTCCGTCTGGTCAAGGCGATTGGTGTTTGCCTTACGCTTCGCAAGAAGCCGCGGATACCGGACACGGCTGGCAAACTCCCCGTGGCGCATCAACCGGGTCTGTCGCCGGGACCGCGTATATGTTGTTCGCCTATTATTCGTTTAATCCCTTGGCGATTTCTGACTAAGCGACATGCCCTCCCGCAGGTTACTTCACGTAATCTATACGCGTTTATATGCGCATTTCGGCCCGCAATTCTGGTGGCCTGCGCGTACTCCGTTTGAAGTCATCGTCGGGGCGGTCCTCACGCAGAATACGAACTGGGCAAATGTTGAGAAAGCGATCGGCGCGTTAAAACAAAAGAATATGATGCGGTACGGCGCGCTTTCCCGTGCGCCGGAGAGGGTCATCGCGCAGGCAATCCGCCCGTCGGGATATTATCGTCTTAAAGCGCGGCGTCTGAAAAACGTGCTTGCGTATATGAAGCGTTTCTATAAGGGGAGCATTTCTGCAATGCGCGCCCGGGACACGTCTTGGATGCGCCGGGAACTTTTGGCTGTTAACGGTATCGGTCCCGAAACAGCCGATTCCATTTTGCTCTATGCTTTGCAAAAGCCGTCGTTTGTCGTCGATGCGTACACGAAACGGGTGCTTGCGCGCCATCACCTGATATCTCCCGGAGCCGGGTACGCGCAGGTGCAAGATTTATTTATGAAAAACCTTAAAACCGATGTACAATTATTCAATGAATACCATGCGCTTATCGTGCGCTTAGCAAAAGTATACTGTTCCAAGCGCAACCCGTCTTGTGGGCGATGTCCCTTACGATCGCTTCTTCCAGCAAAGGAGGTTTCCGGTGCGTAAATATCTGTTGATGGTGCTTTGTATTTTTTGTGGTGTTTCGGTAGCGCAGGCCGCTCCGTGTTACGGGACCACGATGCCTCAAAAAAAACAATGTACTGCCGGCGTTCAGAATTACCTTGTTTTTAAGCGGTATCAGGAGCATCAAGATGGTAAAATGCGCAGCGGGCAGGAATTTCTTTTGGTTTCATACGGGGTGTTTGATTGGCTTACGCTTGATTTAAAAGGGGGAGCCGGATACATTAAACAACATCCCCCGGGCGTTGATGAATTGGATTATCCGTCGTACATGGGGGGCGGGTACGGCCTTCGAGTGCGTGTCTTTGAAAAAGACAAATTCAAATCCGTCCTCGGATTACACCACATCAGCATTCATCCGTACAGTATTAATATCGGTCCGGTAAAGCATAAGGCGGTTCTTGATGATTGGCAGGTTTCTCTCCTGGGATCGTACGGATGTTCGTACGCTACCCCGTATATCGGCGTGCGGCTTTCGCGTATGGATTATATCCATTGGGTTGACGGCGTGCGTAACCGTATTAAATCAGATGGTTCCCGGAGCGTCGGCGTGATCCTTGGCGTCGATGTTCCCCTCGGCAAAAGATTCTGGCTGAATATCGAAGGCTCGCTTATGGATAGCGAAGCGGTCGCCACGAGTTTGAATGTGAGTTTTTAACCTATGATCAGGCCAACGCGTCTTATATCTCTTTTAAAGCGGCTTATCGCGATTGATTCACAAAATCCTCCGGGCAATGAGACGCGTATTGCGTTATTCTGCAAGGAGTATCTTGAGGATATTGGTCTTCGCGTCAGGTTGATCTCTTTTAAGAAAAACAGGCCCAATCTTTTGGTGACGCTCAAGGGCTCTTCTTCGGAGAAATCGCTTTTGATTACTCCGCATCTGGATACCGTTCCCTCCGGAAACAGGTGGAGCGTAAATCCTTTTGCAGGGGTCATTAAAAAAGGGAAATTATATGGTTTGGGCGCAACGGATTGTAAATCGAATCTGGCATGCAGCATAGAAGCGATACAGAGTCTCGTTGAGGGGAAGAAAAAGCTTCCCTATGATCTTATCTTTGCGGCAACCGCGGATGAGGAGACCGGTTCCGCATTAGGACTTATTCCTCTTTTGGATAAAAAGATACTTAAGCCCGATGCAGCGCTTGTTCTCGATGCGGATGATTTCGAGATCGTAGTGGCGCAAAAGGGGTTATTGCATCTATCCGTATCGTTACGGGGGAAACGGGCGCACGGCGCCTATCCCTGGCTGGGCACGAATGCTATCACAGCCGCGGTGTCGATCCTTGCCGAACTTACGCGTGCACGGATCGGCAAGCGATCCCACACATATTTGCGTCCATCGACGATGAACATCGGGACGATCCGGGGAGGGGATAAGGTGAATGTTGTTGCCGATTGGTGCGAATTTGAACTTGATTTCCGGTTTTTACCTGGTGAATCCGAAGCGCATATCATCGGTATGCTCAAGAAAATAATTCAAAAATACTCCCGCCAATATACGGTGCGGATAGACGGCGTTCAGAAACCGTATGAGATCGGCACAACGCATCCGCTGGTCAAAGGGCTGGTATCGGCGATGCACGCGCATGGAGTGAGGCCTGTTATTTCGGGCTCCGAAGGAGCTACGGTTATCACGTTCTTTCAGCATAAAAATATACCGGCAGTTGCTACAGGGTTCGGCGTGGAAGGGTGCGCTCATACGACTGATGAGTATGTGCGTGTTTCAAACGTCATAACCGGCGCGCGGCTGCTGGAAGATTTTTTAAAAAATTATCGGTTTTCATGAACTGTTTGAATAAACATGTTTTCTCAAGGAGTTTGAAGATGGATCTGCCGGAAATCATAAAAAAACCCCGCCTGAGGAGCCCGTATTTGATCTGTGTGTGGCCGGGCATGGGCGACGTCGCTTTTAAAGCAGCGGCTTATTTAGTGGAAAAACTTGGCGCGGAGGAATTCGCCCGTATCAAACCGGACGGGTTTTTTTACCAGACCGGAAGCGTTGTCAAAGACGGACATTTGTCTATTCCGGAGCTGCCGCGCGGGACGTTTTATTTTTGGAAGAATAAGGCGGGCAAACAGGATTTGATCATTTTTATGAGCAACGCGCAGCCTGATCTTGCCAAAGCAGAGGAGTATTGCCGGCAGATTACGTCGCTTGCAAAAATGTTCAAAGTTTCCCGGGTTGTCGGATTTGCCGCTATGCCGCAACCTATCGACCATGTGCAAGAGCCGGGTGTTTGGTTCGCGGCAACGTCGAAAGAATTAACGGAGAAACTTAAGGCGCTTCAATGCAGCCCGATGGCCGACGGACAGATCAGCGGGATGAACGGGTTGTGTTTGGGGATTGCAACAGGGGAAGGCATCGATGGTTTTTGCTTGTTATTGGACATCCCCTTATACACCATCCAGATCGAGAATCCTAAGGCCTCCGCCTGCGTGTTGAAAACCTTTTTAGCGGTTTTGGGCATTACCGTCGACCTCGACGAGCTTTACCGGCAATCGCACAATGTGGAAGACGAAATCAATAAACTGTTGGATTACCTAAAACTTCAGACTCCCTCGGCAGGCCCTATTCAGGAAGAAGAAGTCGAGAAGATAAAAAAATCCTTAGGGCAACTTACCAGGCTTCCCGTTTCCGTTAAGGAGCGCATTGAACGCTTATTCCTTGAAGCCCAGGCCGATTCCCGTAAGGCCAATGAATTGAAATCGCAGCTTGACAAGTGGAATGTGTATAAGGATTACGAGGACCGTTTTTTGGACTTATTCAAAAAAAAGAAGGACGGGAATAATTAAATGGAACCGTTGTCTTCCGTGCGCGCCGTCGTTTTTGACTTGGGCAACGTTTTGATCGATTTCGACCATACGATTGCCGCAAAACGGATCGCGCCGTTTACGGACAAAACCGCGGATGAGATATACCGGCTTTTTTTCGATTCTCCGGTAACCGGGGCGTTTGAAGAAGGTTCTATCAATCCCGCCGATTTTTTTGCCGCCGTGAAGGCGATGCTCGGCGCTCGCCTCACGTTTGAAGAGTTCCTGCCGATCTGGAACGAAATATTTTTTCTTACCGAGCGCAATAAGCGCGTTTATGAAATAGCGATGCAATTGCGCGCGCACTATACGGTTGCCCTTCTTTCCAATGTGAACATTCTGCACTGGGAATATATCAGGGATACGTTTGAGGTGTACGGCGCATTCCATCATCTCTTTGCCTCATGCGCGATCGGCGCGCGTAAACCCTCGCCAGTGATTTTTAACAGAGTGCTTGAAACGTTAGCCGTGCCTGCGCATGTCGTTTTTTATACGGATGACCGGGCTGATCTGATCGCCGAAGCCTCATCCATGGGGTTTCGAGGGTTTGTATTCAAGGGGCCCGAACAATTACAAAGCGACTTGGCATCCGTCGGCATACGAGGAGTATATAATGATTGACCGAGGATCCGCAACGATTCGATTAACGCATGGTAACGGCGGTACGCATATGCATGAGCTTATTCAGCGCGTCCTTGTGCCCCGGCTGCATAATCCGATACTTGCGCAGCTTGGGGATGCGGCGCGCTTGCCGGTTACTTCGGATATCGCTTTTACTTCCGACTCATTCGTGGTTAAGCCGCTTGTGTTCCGTGGCGGAACGATCGGCACCCTTGCGGTATGCGGAAGCGTAAACGATCTTCTGATGCAAGGGGGATTGCCCGAATATCTTTCGTTGTCACTGATCATCGAAGAAGGTTTTCCGATCGCATTATTAAAAAGGATCGTTGATTCCGTCGCCTCTGCCGCCCGCCAGGCAAGGGTGCGTATTG
>CAZJJL010000131.1:0-2746 GCA_964546325.1 uncultured Planctomycetales bacterium
CTAATGATCTCCTGGTTAAAGTAGACATTACCAGCATGGCTTGTTCGCTCGAAGCGCGTTCTCCGTTCCTTGACCATACGCTCATGGAATTCTGCGCAAAACTGCCGACTCAGTATAAAATGAAGCATTTCGTAAAAAAATACCTCCTTAAAAAAGCAATAAAACATATCGTTCCCGACAAGAATGTCTACCGAAGAAAAATGGGATTCGGTATCCCTATCGGTGCGTGGTTCAGAGGAGAGCTTAAGTCATTCCTCCGCGAAACCCTCACCGCACAACAGATCAAAAAACGGGGATATTTCAATCCGGGCTCGGTTCAAACAATGATCGACCAGCATCTTCAAAGGAAAGCGGATCACACCTATCAGCTCTGGACACTCCTGATGCTGGAACTCTGGCACCAAAGGTTCGTGGATTAACGACGATGAAAATACTTTCTAAGATATGTATAATTCTCGGCACGATGGGCATTGTTATCGGAATATGCAATATCCCCACATCGACGAAACAATGCATAAATTACCGGTGTCAGACCCTTTCGCTCCCGTTATATCTTAAAACCCTTGATTTCATGGATCGCCATTTTAATTATCAGCATCTGGTCAAAACCATCACTGCACATGACCAAACCGAAGAGGAGAAAGTACGTTCCATACTTTCCTGGACCCACAGCCACATTCTGCAAGCGCCCCAAGAACTGCCGATAGTTGACGATCACGTCTGGTCAATTATAGTCAGAGGATACGGATCCAGCGATCAGGCTCAAGATGTTTTTGCCACATTATGCAACTATGCAGGCATCCATGCCTGCTTCCGATGCCTTACGGATGAGGAAACCAAACAGAAGAGATGTTTTTCAATGATACAACTCAAAGATGGATGGACATTTGTCGATGCTTCCAGGGGGTTAATCTACCTAAACGCACGAGGGACATTCGCCGGGATCGATGATCTGCGGTCGGGGGATTTTCAAGCTGTCTCTCTTCAAGGTGCAGTTATGCCCGATAATGCGGCACTCTTTTTGAAAAATGTCACCGACCAAGACCTGCAAAACTGGAAATCTTCACGCTCCGCAATACAATCGCCGATGCGAAGACTTTTCTTCTGGAAAAGGAATAAGACTAATCCTTAATTTCCTTATTGACAAGTAGATAAGTAAGGTTTATAATCATTTAGAACGTTTTGAACGTACGAAAAGGTGCCAATTATGAACAAAAACTTGGAAAATGCGCAGAACAAATTCATTGAAAGCATCGGCCGGATAACCGATGCTTTTGGCTTAAATAGCTTTGTCGCCAAACTCTATGCATTCCTCTATTTAAGCAACAAACCGCTCAGCCTTGATGAAATTACCGAAGCGCTTGGAGCAAGCAAAAGCAATGTAAGCATCAATATCCGTGAGCTTGAGAAGATGGACGCAGTAAAGAAAATATGGATCAAGGGGTCCCGAAAAGACTATTACGAAGCTGAATTGGATATTAAAAAACTGCTTTTGACAAAAATTCGCTCTGCCGCTCAAAAACGCTTGACGGACGTCTACAATGTCGTTGAAGACCTTAACCAGACCATTTCCCTTGCTGACGGACAGCTCACCGAAGAAGAGAAGAAGATAGCAGCGTGCTATCGCGAACGCCTTAAGAGGATCGGAGAGCTCAAAGAAATAGCCAGCCACGCGCTCATCCTGGCTGAAAAACTTTTATGAAAGACTTTCGCATCGGTAAACGCATTATATCCCGAAAGACACCGCCGCTGGTAATCGCGGAAGCATGCATCAATCATAACGGAAGTTTGGCCAAAGCGATCCAACTGGTAAACGCAGCCGTAAACGCGGGCGCCGAATGTATTAAATTCCACACGCACATCGTCGATAAAGAGATGATCCCTACGAACATAAGACCGGGGAATATTTCCCGGGAGAAACAGTGGGATATCGTCAAAAGATGCCAGCTCAGCGAAAAGGAAGAAAAACGGCTTAAAACGTATTGCGATTCAAAAAAGATCATCTATCTATCCACTCCATTTTCCCGGGAAGCAGCCGACCGGCTGTTTAAACTCGGCGTTCCTGCGTTCAAGATCGGTTCAGGGGAATGCGCTAATCTTCCCTTGCTTGAACATATTGCGAAAAAACGAATACCTATTATTCTTTCAACGGGCATGCACTCCGTATCTTCCATAAAAAAGAGCGTCGCACTCCTGCGTACATACAGCGTGCCGTTTATGCTTATGCACACCGTATCATTATACCCTACCCCTTATTCCAAAGTCTGCCTTGGGGCGATCAAACAACTTCACGATCAATTCCGGGTCCCTGTCGGCTTAAGCGACCACTCCCTGGGGATCTACACATCGCTTGCCGCCGTAGCATGCGGCGCCGTAGTTCTCGAAAAGCATTTTACGGTTAGCACCTCATGGCCGGGACCGGATAACGCCTTTTCTATCGAACCAAACGACCTCAAACACCTTATTCTTGGATCAAACGCTGTTTGGCAAGCAATCCAAGGCAATAAAACGGTATATGCTGATGAAAAACCGATCATGGACTTTGCCTTTGCATCTGTTGTCTCAACGAAATTAATTGCCAAAGGAGAGCGGCTTTCAAGCGACAATATCTGGGTAAAACGCCCCGGCACCGGTGATTTTAAAGCAAGCGACTTCTACCGTTTGTGCGGAAAAAAGGCACAAAGGGTTATCGCAGCGGAAACACAAATTAAAAAAGCGGATATCGCAGCCTAACAAAAAGGTTAAC
>CAZJJL010000131.1:2756-5055 GCA_964546325.1 uncultured Planctomycetales bacterium
CGTTCCTTATCTTACTATAAAGCTTATAATACTACTGATGAAAAAAAAGATATTAGGCATACTCAGTCTCGGCAGAACGGATTACAGCTACTATAAACCGCTCCTTCAAGAGATCAAACGATCGTCGGGACTCGATTACTATTTGATAACCGTCGGGATGCACTTATCCCCGGAATTCGGACAGAGTTACCGTGAAATAAGCGCGGACGGTTTCACCATTCACGAGAAGATCGAATGCACTCTTTCATCAAACACTGCGGAAGGTTCGGCAAAAACAACGGCGCTTATGACCATGGGCCTTGCCTCAACATTAAGCAAGGGCATCCTTGACATGCTTATCGTATTTGGGGACCGTTTTGAAACTCTCGGCGCAGTCGTAGCGGCACTCCCTTACGATCTTCCCGTCGCGCATATATGGGGAGGGGACGTTACCGAAGGCGCGTTTGACGAACAGACGCGCCATGCCATAACCAAACTCTCTCACCTGCATTTCCCTTCAAACGCTTTAAGCGCCCGGCGCATCCTGCAAATGGGTGAGGAACCGTGGAGAGTGTGCAACGTCGGCTCGACTGCCGTCGATATGATGCTCTCCCAAAAACTCTATACGAAAGAAGCGTTGTGCGCCCGATACGGCTTTGATCCGAAAAAACGTATTTTTCTCGTAACATACCATCCCGTTACGCTTGAAGCAGCCAACACCGAATACCATATTACAAACCTGATCCAGGCACTCAAAGCGCTCGATGCGAATATCCTTATCACCTATCCGAACTCCGATCCCGGATCAAGAACGATCATTGAACATCTTAACCGTTTCACTCAGGAGAAAAAACTGGTTCGATTCGAAAAGAAACTCGGCATCAAAGGATATTATTCGGCAATGAAACATGCCGACGCAATGATCGGAAACTCTTCGAGCGGGATACTCGAATCGTCAACGTACCGTCTCCCGGTGGTTAATATCGGTAACCGCCAAAAAAACCGTTTGGCGGGAATAAATGTCATTCACGCGCAATACGAAGCCGACGATATTCTCAAAAAAGTCACCCGAGCGGTTTCCCCCGCGTTCAAGAAAATCGTGCGCCGCTGTAAAAGCCCGTACGGTAACGGTAAGGCAAGCGAAAAGATCGTGCGCATACTTGAAAAAACAATGAAAGAGCGATCAACCCAAGAGTTGGTCACAAAAAAGTTCAAACTGTTGTGAGGTCTACCGTGAAAACAAACTACGCAAAACTGCTCAAAAGTAAACAATCCTCCCTTGGCGTCTGGGGGACCGGTTACATAGGCTTCTCGACTATGGCTTTTTTCGCAAAATTCAATATAAAGACGATCGGTTATGATATCTCGCCGGAGAAAGTCGCCCTCATTAACCGCGGAGACTATATTTTTAGCGACCTCAAGAAGTGGCTTCGTTTTCCGGTCCGTCCTCTGGTGCACAAGGGATTGTTACAGGCAACAACCGACTACAACAAATTCTCCGAAGAGAATGTTATCGTCCATTGTATCGCTATCCCGACGGAAAAAGAAGGGAAGCCTTATTTTACGATCCTCAAGGATGTCATCCATAAGATTTCGCGCCTTATCATGCACAGAACATCGCCGATAAAACCGCTTATTATCGTTGAATCGACGCTCAGCCCCCGAACGACCGATAGCATCATCCTTCCGCTCTGTAAAGCCTGCGGGATCACACCCGGCAAGGACTTTCTCTTGTGTGTTGCACCGCGCAGGGATTGGTTTGTGGAAGGCAGCAAGAATCTGGTCGATCTTGACCGGGTTTACGGCGGCTATGATACCGATTCGGCACAAGCGGCGCACCAAGTACTCTCTATCGTCTGCACAAGGCTTCATCAAGCCAGCAACTGCTATGTCTCCGAAATGGTCAAAAGCTTTGAGAATGCCTACCGCCACGTTGAAATCACTCTGGCCAACCAGATCTCGCTGGCATACCCGTCACAGAACATACGGGAGGCCCTTGAACTGGCCGGCACAAAGTGGAATGTGGGAACATTCCGCCCCGGCTTCGGTACCGGAGGATATTGCATCCCCGTCGCAAGCAAATACGTTCTTGACGGCGCCGAATTCAAAAAAGAATTGAGTATCCTCCGTGAAACCATAAAAACAGACGACATGATTAACATTCGCATTGCCGAATCCCTCATAAAGAGAAAATTCAGGAAGATCGGCTGCCTCGGGCTTTCCTATAAGGGAAACCTCAAAGTAAGCATACTTTCCCCCACGATCCCCTTTGTACGAACGCTTGTTGCGCGTGGCGCAACCGTTGAAATATTCGACCCCT
>CAZJJL010000132.1:0-392 GCA_964546325.1 uncultured Planctomycetales bacterium
TATCCTTCGAAATACAATAAGAATGGGTTTCTGAAAATTTCAGGTAAATCTTGAGCTTTTGCTTTTTTAAAGGGATCGCTTTTTGCCGAAGAATACGCGCTTCGGAAAGGTTTTTTGCAGTCGTTGGATCCGCGCGCGAAAACCATAGGGATAGGGATGCTCGTTGTCGGTGTGCTATTAGCCAAGAGCATTGTGTCCGTTGCAGCACTCTACGGCGTTTGTTTATTGCTGACTTTTCTCTCCCGGATACCCATTTTATTTTTTTTGAAGAGAACGTGGATATTTATTCCTTTGTTCTCTGTGTGTATCGTGATCCCTGCTCTATTGAGCGTTGTTACTCCCGGAGAAACCCTTTGGGTGATCCATGGGGGGGGCGTGTCTTTAACCATTAC
>CAZJJL010000132.1:402-3783 GCA_964546325.1 uncultured Planctomycetales bacterium
AGGCAGGGGATGCAGGGCGCCGTATTATTTATTCTTCGTGTTTCCGCGTCAGTATCACTGGCGGTTTTGTTAAGTATAACAACGCGACATTTTGTTCTCTTGAAAGCATTGCGGGTTTTTAGGATTCCCGCGGTCTTTGTGATGACCCTGGGGATGTGTTATCGATATATTTTCCTTTTTTTGAACGTATTGGAGAATACGTATTTTGCGATACGCAGCAGGGTTGGAGGGAGGTTGCATTATGCCAAAGGGCAGCGTATCGTTGCCTGGAATATTGCGACTTTGTGGTATCGCTCGTATCAGATGCAGGAGTCAGTGTATCATGCTATGGTTTCCCGGGGATATCGGGGAGAATCGATGATTATGGAAGATTTCAAGATGAACGTGCGTGATTGGGTATGGCTTATTGCCGTATGCCTTATTGTTACGGTATTCCTTTCCGGGGGAGTGTTTCAAAGATGAAAAATATCCTTTTTGCTCTGCGGGATGCGACATATTCATATCTTGGGAAGTTCCCAGCGTTACGCGCCATTACTATGGATATTGAGCAAGGTTCGAAAATTGTAATTATCGGTGCTAATGGCTCGGGCAAGTCAACGTTGCTGCAAGTCCTTGATGGGCTTATTTTCGTGGAAAGCGGTTCTGTTTTATTCCGAGGTAAGGAATTATCAGAAAAGGCTTTTCTTGACGATGCCTTTTCGATTGATTTTCGTCGTTCGGTCGGGTTTGTCTTTCAGAATCCTGAGGTGCAGCTTTTTTGCCCGACTGTCCGCGAAGATATCCTTTTCGGGCCGTTGCAATTGGGGCTGGACAAAACCACGATGAAGGCAAGATTCGAGAAATTAGTGGAACTTTTAGGCATTACGGCGATTCTTGAGCGCACGCCGCATCAGCTGAGCATCGGCGAAAAACGCAAGGTCGCTATTGCCGCAAGTTTAATCGTAGACCCCGAGGTTCTTATCTTGGATGAGCCGACTGCGGGGCTTGACCCGCTTACCACGCGAAAAATCGTCGATCTCTTGATCGACGAACATGCCCGCGGCAAGACCATTATAACGTCAACGCATGATCTACACATCGTTGAAGAGATGGCTGATTACATGTATGTTTTTTCTGGCAGCAAGGAGATCGTTGCTGCAGGCCGGACGCCCCTCATTTTGAAAGATATCCCGTTATTGCAAGCGCATAACCTTGTGCATATCCATCGGCATAAGCATGATGGAGCGGAGCATATCCATCCGCATCAGCATATCGACCAACACCATCATTGATACGGTTTTTGCAGGCGTTCTTTCTTGCGCGCCGTTTTGACGGTTTTGATGTTCTTTGCCGGAAGATTTCCCTTGAATACGATCTGCGCATTATATATAATCAAAGCGTGAACATTGTCCAGAAAAGCCTCTTTCGATATCGTCTTTCATTGAAGCGCCCTTTTGAGCAAGGGCGCTTTTTTTTGCGGCATAAGGAGTGATATGTCTTTAATTACAACGTTGTTAGAACAGCAAGCCGATTACTTTCTGTTTTTTTCCGGCTTTATGTTTATTCTTCTGGGAGGCTACTGCTTTTTACTTCGGCGGTTTCCCGGAACACGGGTGCAATGGTTGTATCTGGGGTTATTTGGTGTGTCGTATGGTATTTTTCATTTCATTCATTTTGCCGGTGAGTACCTGGGGAGTCTATTCTGGATACAAGTGTCGGCTAGAATCTTCCTGTTCGTTTCGGCTTTTTTCCTTCTTGAATTCGGTAGAGCGCATTTTTCACCGCGTATTAAGCGGTTTTTTGCGATCGGGATCTTTCCGGGTCTGCTGCTGGATGGGTTATTATTGGGTTTTATCGTGCCGCACCAATTGGATCTATTCGGCATGCAGCTTTTGAGCTCAGGAGGCATATGCGCCGCAATTGCGATGACGTTTCAGTTGCGCGTCATCCAGGAGAGGCGTTTCCTGATAGCTTCGGCGATACTGTATTGTATCGGATATTCCTGCGCGCATTTTTTTCTGGTGCCGGGATCGGTTTTTTTAATCCCGTTTGAATTCCTGAGCGCTACGATACTTGTTTTTATACTGCGTTTCTATACTACGCAGATCGGGTATCGTTTTCACGTGCGTGAGACAGGAAGAGTTTTTATACGGCAGGATTATTGGCAGGCCGGCATCATTATATTTTTGCTTGTTGCGGGGATGTTGGCAACGTATGTAAGCGGACGACAACAAAGCCTGCGGCTCAAGCAGACGCTTATCGAGCAAACCAAGCTTTTGGCAGCAGCTTTCGATAACCATTCCTATGCCGAGATCGTAGCTTCATCGAATCCTTCACAGACTCAGGGGTACCTGCGATTACGCAAACAAATGCGTTATCTGCAGACTATTATACCGCAGACTATCCGTTGGTTTTACGTTATGAGTCTTGCTGACGGAAAACCTTTTTTTGTCGTTGATTCCATTGATGAGGGGCAGTTCGGACATGTCGAGCCGTTTACGTTAGACTATAAAGAGCCTCCTCAGGAATTATTTTCGGTTTTTAATACCGCTGAAGCTGCTTGCGTGGGCCCTTATTCGGATGAATGGGGGACGTTTCTTTCTGGATTCGCCCCTATTTTTTCTCCCGATAAGAGAACGGTGATCGGGGTGTTGGCTATTGATATAGAAGCACATACGTGGCGCCGGAGTGTTTTTGCAGCGCACTTTTGGCCTATGTTTGTGACCGGGCTTCTTATTATTATCGTGCTTACCGTGTTTTCATATCGTCGCCGGCAACTCGTGCGTTTTGTGCAGTCTTCCCAGCGCCTTCGATTCCGCGATCTTCTTTTGGAATTTTCTCGGATGTCGTGTAATGAATTGGGAATTGCTTTACAGGCCGTTACGAAAGCTGTTGCGTGCGAACTTGAGGTAAGCCGGGTAAGTATTTGGAGGTTTCAGGAAAACGGTTCGCGGCTGGTGTGCGATGATTTATACATGCTTCGAGAGAATACGCATACGTATGGCGAGTTTTTGACGGTGCGGGATTATCCTGAATATTTCAAGGCGCTCGCTCATGAGCGCGTCATTGATGCTTCCGATGCGCTGCATGATCAACGCACCCAGGAATTGAATGAGACATATTTCAAAAGGGCGGGTATTTCTTCTTTATTAGATACGTCTTTATGGCGTCAAGGCAGGGTCATGGGGGTTTTTAGCCTGGAGCATACCGGTTCTATGCGGCAATGGGCAGAAGAGGAGATCGGTTTTGTCATTTCCTGTGCAGAGTTGGTTTCTTCTTTTTTTGAGCGTTTTGAGCGTTTACGCGCGGAGCTTGCGTTGCAGGATGCGTATGCAAAATTAAAAGAAACGCAGGAGCAGCTTTCTCAAAGCATGAAAATGGCTGCGGTCGGAGTTTTGGCAA
>CAZJJL010000132.1:3793-5011 GCA_964546325.1 uncultured Planctomycetales bacterium
ATCCTTTGGCTATCATTCAGCAGGGGGTTAATTTTTTCCAGCATTCGATTCCTGCGGAGTCTGAGGCTGACCGGAAAGTTCTGGGACTGATCGAAGAAGCTATTCAGCGCGCGGATACGATCATCCATGGATTGGTTGCGTTTTCCCAAACGTCCGCAATGAAACCGGATCGTTTAAAAATAGAAAGCGTGGTCGAAAATTCTTTGGTGCTTATCGGCAAACAGCTTGATCTGAAGAATATCGAATTGGTTAAGGAGTTTGGGGCGCGCCAAGCGGATATTGAAGGCGATATGAACAAATTACAACAGGCTTTTATGCATATTATCTTGAATTCGTTGCAGGCGATGCCTCACGGCGGTAGGTTGACAATCCGAACGTCTACCGTTGCAGGCAAGAAACTTAAAGACGGGGTTGGTAGGGCAGCAAAAGATTTTTTTGCCGAACATGATTTGGCTGTTGTTTGTGAAGTTGAGGATACCGGATGCGGGATCCCTCAGGAATTCGTTCAGAGGATATTCGAGCCGTTCTTTACAACAAAAAGGGATATTGGCGCTCCCGGTCTGGGTTTAAGTATTTGTTTATCGATCATTGAGAGTCATCATGGTTTAGTGTATATTGAAAGTACTCATGGCGTGGGGACAAAAGTATCCGTTATTTTAAAAGCGGTGCGTTGAGAGGGGGCAGTATATGAAGATGAGAGCGTTTGTGGCGTGCGTTTGTTTACTAAGTTTTGTTTCATGGTCGGGTACGTTTGCTGAGCAACAAACAGATTCCGGGAGCAGTCCCTCGAATAGCAGCGTGACTTCTGCGGGAGCCAATGTTACCGGCTTTGGTACGCGGGTTAAATATATGAGCGGTTTTTCAAACAGTACATCTGAAGAGGTAAAGGCCGAGGCTTCCGCGCAGCAAGAAAATGCCACAAAAACGATGACGCCAGAAGAAATCGATAAAGAATTTAAGGAAAAATATAAGCCGTTAATCTCTCAATAGAGCGTTTTTTACGAGGGCGGCTTTGCTTTTTGCAAAGCCGCTTTTTTTTTGTAATACGAAAGAGTGAGTATGGACGTTTCCGCAAGAGTGATCAAAAATGAATTGCGCGGCTTTGCCAGCGTAAAAAAGGCGCGTGTTCTGAAAAGATTCTTTAAAACCGGACCCGGGGAGTACGGTTTCGGCGATCGTTTTCTCGGTGTTGTTGTTCCGGATATTCGTTTTGTTGCC
>CAZJJL010000133.1:0-4997 GCA_964546325.1 uncultured Planctomycetales bacterium
TTCCGCGAAAGCGCCATCAACATACTAAACGTATGTTCCGCGGTAGAGATCGTATTACCTGCGGGCGTATTCATAACAATGATGCCTTTTTGCGTTGCGGCATCCAGGTCGACGTTATCCAAACCAACGCCGGCTCTGCCGATAACCTTTAATTTTGTAGCAGCCTCGATAATGTCTTTGGTGACCTTCGTCGCACTGCGCACAATGAGGCCTTCGTAGTCCTTAATTACTTCTTTAAGCTGATCCGGCTTGAGATCGGTCTTGACATCGACCTGAAGCATTTTTTCCTGCTGCAATATTTTAAGCCCTTCATCGGACAATTGATCGCTCACGAGTATTTTTATCATGTTCTGCCTCCTTATAAAAACGAATAAAAAAACTGGTCAACAGTGCATAGTCTATGGTCGACGGTAAAACCTCAATAGTGCTTATTGCATACACATTGAGGCTTATACCATAGACCATAGTTTATAGACCGTCGACAACGAGTCTATACTGCGATTATTTCAAAAATACTTCCTGCGCCGCTTTAACGCCTGCGCCGAAATTGAATTGATATCCCATCTGCGCAAGGACCTTTTCAAGGCAGGAGATACCGACGATAATATCGAATTCCTCAATAAAACCCATATGAGCGAAACGGAAAATCTTACCTTTCATCTCCGCTTGGCCTCCGGCAATGGTAACACCCCAGGTATCGCGCATCACCTTGACCAACTTCTCGCCGTCAATGCCTGCCGGCACTTTTGCGGAAGTAACGACATCCGAAGCGGCTGCCGGCGCAAAAAGCTCAATACCCAAAGCCTTTAACGCTGCGCGTGTTGCTTCTGCCATCTTATGGTGGCGGGCAAAAATCGCTTCCATACCATCCTGCTTCATTAATTTCAACGCTTCATTCAACGCAATGACCAGCGAGATCGCCGGGGTAAACGGAGTGTCGGTCGAACCCCACGCTTTTTTAGCGGTTTTTAAATCAAAATAATATTTCGGACATTTCGAAACGGCTATTTTCTCCCATGCTTTCGCACTCACCGAAATGAACGCCAATCCGGGAGGAAGCATTAACCCTTTTTGAGAACCGGAAACAACCACATCGACGCCCCAGGCATCGGCTTTCAGATCGATCGCGCCTAAACCGCTGATAGCATCAACCACCAGCACCGCGTTTGAATTTTTCACCACAGCGCCTAAACCAGCGATATCATTGGTGACACCCGTCGATGTTTCGCACAAAGTCGCAAAAACAGCCTTAATAGCCGGATTTGCTTTCAGCTTTTTTTCGACTTCCTTGGGGTCGACAGCTTTGCCCCATTCCACGTCAATGACCTCTGCCTGGATTCCGTACGCTTTGCAAATTTCCGTCCAACGTTCGCCAAATTTACCGCCCTGGATACACAAAGCGGTATCCTGCGGCGATAAAAGATTCACCACCGATGCCTCCATAGCGCCGGTACCCGATGAAGTCAGGATATACACATCGCCGGAAGTCTGAAAAACGGTTTTTAAACCCTCGGCAGCTTCTTTTAAAATAGCCTGAAACTGCGGGGTACGATGATGAATGATCGGCCGCGCCTGCGCCTGTAAAACTTCAGGAGGTAGCGGGGTAGGACCGGGGGTCAAAAGATAATTCTTTCTCATGGGATCTTCTCCTTATAAGATAACAGCTGTATGTATAAATCGTTATCGGTTATTTCTTGCGTATAGGCACGGTGACTTCGTCAACAAGCCCGTACTCCTTGGCTTCCAGAGCAGACATAAAATAATCACGGTCAGTATCCTTCTGCACCTTTTCCAGAGACTGTCCGGTGTGATTGGCCATGATTTGGTTAAGTTTATCGCGCATCTTAAGGATCTCCTGAGCATGACGCGAGATATCTTCGGCAGCTCCCTGCACTCCTCCCCACGGCTGATGGATCATAACCCGCGCGTTCGGCAGGATATACCTCTTACCTTTTGTTCCGGCGCATAAAAGCAACGCGCCCATGCTCGCGGCCTGTCCTAAACAATAGGTGGCAACATCGCATTTGACAAATTGCATGGTGTCATAGATCGCAAGACCGGCAGTTACCGAGCCGCCCGGAGAATTCACGTACACGCTGATATCTTTATTGGAATCTTCCATCTGCAGGAACAAAAGCTGCGCAATGATGAGGTTAGCCACCATATCGTCAATAGGAGTCCCGATGAAAACGATGCGGTCCTTTAAAAGGCGCGAATAAATATCATACGCCCGCTCAAAACCGCGCGATGTCTGCTCAACAACCATAGGGACTAACGTCTGCATTTTTTCACTCATGGCATACCTCCATTATTGTTCGACTCCCTGATCCGCGTGAATGACCGTGCTGCTTAACCAAAGGTGTATGAAACCGTTGATTGTATCGTTATTCCTGGCTCCAGGTAGCGTTCGTAAGCAAGAATTCCATCACATGCCGGGGCATATGGTCATCTTGCGCGATATTTTCCTTTTTAGCGATCGCCGAAAGGATCATGTACGTCTTAACCTGCGTGCGGGCCTGAGGCTCAAGATCTTTCACAAGGTCCTTCTCATGTTCCTCGATCTTCTCCCTCGGGACACCTTTCATCATAAGGTCGCTTTTTGTCTGACGCACTAATTCCTGCAAATGCTTGGAAACAAGCGATTGCGGCAAAACGAATTCAATGCCTTGAGAAACAGCCTCGATAAGCTCATGCTCGATCTTCTGGCGCTGCGCGTTCTCCTTCTGAATCATAAGCTGGCGCTCCAGCGATCGCTCAAGCTCGGCAAGCGTGGGAAATCCAAGGCTACGCGCCATCGCATCATCGACCGTTTCAATTTTACGCGACTCTTTGAAAGAATCAATGCTGCGCTTGACGTCATCGGCAGTGACCTCGATCTTCTTATAGGAAATCTTAACCCCTTTGTAATCTTTCAATTTAATTTCTGGCTGCACTTCAACGGTTGCCGTAAAAGAAATCGATGCGCGGTCAAGTTTGACATCGCTGATCTCCGGCAGATCGACCGCATCGATCGCTTCCTGCTCGATCGCTTTATTGTATAATTCGGGGACCAAATCCTTAAGCACCTGCTCATGGGCGTGGCCTGCAAAGTTCTTTTCAAGGATATCGCGAGGCACATGACCGGCGCGAAACCCGGGGACTTTCGCTTCTTTAGCAATGAGCCCGAACACCTCTTCGAATTTATTCTTCACAACGTCTCCGCTGACAGAGACATTGACCTGTTTTTTTGCGCCTTCAAGTTTCTTAACTTCCGTTTTCATTACGTTTCTCCTGACACGTTTTGGTAATTCGATGCTTTTTTGTTGTACGTAGTGTTCCTACCGTGAGTTGTCCGGCAAAAACTTTACATCCTAAACTTCTCTCCCAAATAAATCTGGCGCGCCTGAGGATTGTCGATAAGTTCATTGGCGGTGCCCGATATAAGGATCTTGCCTTCAGCGATCAAATACGCGCGGTCCGTAATCGAAAGCGTTTCGCGCACGTTATGATCGGTTAAAAGAATGCCCAACCCTTTTTCCTTCAGTTCCTTGATGATCTCCTGCGCCTCGCTGACAACGATGGGATCGATCCCGGAAAACGGTTCATCCAAAAGAATGAACGAAGGATTCGTCACCAACGCGCGGGTGATCTCCAATCTTCTGCGTTCACCGCCGGAAAGAGTGAATGCCTTCGCTTTTGCCAAATGCGCAATGTTTAGCTCTTCCAAAAGACTCGTCAACCGGCGTTTACGCTCCTTTTTACTGATAGGCAATGTCTCGAGAATGGCATTGATATTCTCTTCAACGGTCAACTTACGAAAGATCGATGCTTCCTGCGAAAGATACCCGATCCCGAAACGCGCGCGCTCATGGATAGGAAGCCGCGTGATATCCTGGTTATCGAAAATGATCTGTCCGCGTTCGGGAGGGATGATCCCTACCACCATGTAAAACGACGTCGTCTTCCCTGCGCCGTTCGGGCCTAAAAGCCCGACGATCTCTCCGCGCTTTACCAGGATGTTAACCCCCTTAACGACTTGCCGGCCGCCATAGGACTTTGCAAGGTCTTTGATCTCTAATAAATGCATGCGCAACGCTCCTTACTTCTTATGTAAAGCCATTTGAAAATCGCTCGTCGAGTATATTACCAGTTTAGGTTTTCCGGTCAAGGTTATTTTCTGGTCATTCGCGCTATACACCGCTTCTTCGCTATAGGAAACATTCTGACCGCGGACGATCTTAACGTTCCCCAGACAAACGATCTTATCCACTTTACTGCCGGCCATCGGATTCGCCGCATCGCTTACGGCATCCTCTTTATTCGGATCCTTGCTGAAATATAACTCAAGCGCGTCACAAAAGATGACGGAATCGCCTTTATCCGCTTTGACATTCGTATGGAAGCGCGCGATATTATTACGATAATCAACTTCCATGGAATCGTCGCAGGTGATCGTGATCGCCTGCTCCAAACTCGGGAAACCCGTTTTCTTAACCTCGCCTTTCGGCGGAGGCTGTATCGTAACAACGACGTCTTTTTCCAGGGTCATTTTGTTCAGCCCCGGCTCGCCTTTAGCTCCGGTTGCCGTTGTAACCATACTCTCGCGGGTGATATGCACTTTATCGAGAGTCGTCACCAATTGTTTTTGGCGGTCCCAATCAAGGCTGTCAGTCATGAGCTTTGCGCCGGAAGTCGTGGTAATCACCACATTCTTTTCCAAATGCACTTTCCCCTGCGCTTTATTAAAATCGCCCTGATCAGCGGTCAAACGCACATTCTCTTTATCGCCAAACATATTGCCGGTAATATTCTTCAATTTAATCACATCATCAAAAATATCCGCGGATTTTCCCGCCAGGTCCCACGTCTTTACCCCGCGCTCCCCATACCCGGAGAGAGAGAAATCATTGATCTGCTGATCGGATTCCTGCGCAGGCTTCTTCGGCACGGCCGCCCATACGTTCGACGTTACACAAAAACATATAAGAATAAGGAAAAACCGAATGTTATACATCATA
>CAZJJL010000134.1:0-4919 GCA_964546325.1 uncultured Planctomycetales bacterium
GTCAATTGCTCATGGTCAAAACCAAGCTGTTTCTCGAAATCTCTTTTAACGAAATCAGAGACGGCAAGAAATCCACGGTTACAGAGTCTTCCGGTAAGGCGATCCGCATACTTTCTGATCTGATAGGTGAACGCTCCCGTATCTTCATATGAGTAATCGGGATTATGAAGCGTGGTGACTATGTTCCGGCATCCTGCAAGGCGCGCAGCGATCCTGCCGTATATATTGGCAAAATATAAATGCGTATGCACGATATCGTACCGATTTCTTTTGATAAGGCCTGTTAGTGCCGTGATAGCGTTGATGAACGCGTCATAATTCTTTAAACCAAGCGCATGCAGTCTTACTCCTGCATTCGTAAGTTCGCTTTGCAGTCCCGGTTTGTCCATAAGATAGGCGATTTCCGGTTCGAATGCATTGCGGTCGATTCTTGTCAAAGCGTTTGCTACCATCAATTCCGCACCGCCGCGTTCAAGATTCTCGATAATATGGAGTATCTTGATGGCTGCCATTATCGTGATTTTGAGATCAAGAAATTTCCCAAAGCCAAATAATCAAGGCCGCAGGAATAAAAACACCTGATCGCGTCTAACGGCGCGCAAACCATGGGTTCGCCTTTAACGTTAAAGGATGTATTGAGTACCGCAGGCACTCCGCTTTCCTGAGAAAACCGTTTTATAAGCTGCCAAAAACGGGGATTGGTTTCCCGGGATACTGATTGCGGTCTGGTGGTCCCGTCAACATGTACCGCAGCGGCAATTTCGTTTCGCGTCTCTTTTTTTACGGGGAATGCAAGTATCATAAAATCAGAAAGCGGGGTTCCTTTTTCAAAATAACGGTTATATTCTTCGGTGAGAACGCTCGCGCAGTACGGCCTCCAATGTTCCCGTCTCTTGACCCGGTCATTGATCTGGTCTTTCATCTTTGGATCTCGCGGATCGGCTATAATAGAACGGTTCCCCAGCGCGCGGGGTCCCCACTCCATTCTTCCCTGGAACCATCCGAGGATCTTTTTATCGGCAAGCAATTTTCCGCAAACATCCGAGATATTCTCATGATAGGTATAGGGGATCTTGCATTCGTCGAGTACCTTTTTTATTTCGTCCGAAGAATATTCCGGTCCTAAATAAGAATGCGTAAGCCTGAATTTCGAAGCGTGGCCGAGGTGGGCGTAACATTCGAGTGCAGCGCCAAGGGCATTACCGCAGTCTCCTGCTGCAGGCTGAATGAAGATATTCTTTATCAATCCTGCCAGATATATCTTTCCGTTCATTTTGCAATTAAGACCGGATCCTCCGGCAACGCAAAGGTTATCCGTTGGTTTTATTCGTAGGCCCCGTTTAACAAGAGCAATAACCGCCTTTTCCAGGGAATCCTGCAATGTGGCAGCGATATCCTTATAATGCTGGGCGATCTCGCCCGAAGGGCTTTTGAGCCGGGGTCCGAATTTACGTTCGATAGTTGCGATCCTGTTCTTATTGACGTAGGCGGGATTGACATGGTAAAGCCCGTCACGGATCGTGAGCACATCGGAAAAGTCTTTTTGCGGCGAACCATAGGGAGCTAATCCCATGATCTTGCTTTCGTGCCCTTCGTGTCCGTTGGTGCCCCCGTATCCCAGATAATTGGTGAATGCGGTGTACATGAACCCCAGCGAATTGGGATATTTGATGATCTCAAGAGGGGTGATCGTATTTGCGTCTCCATAGGAAAGCATGGCGCAGACCCTGTCGCCCATGCCATCAATGGTGACAATGAGTGAGGTATCGAAATTCGAGCAGCGGAATGCGGATGCCGCGTGAGCTCTATGATGGCCGGCAAAAAATAATTTTCCGGAGAAGTTCTTAAGGCCGTACTCTTTAAGCTGACTTGCCCCCATCTGCTTGACCAATGAGTTATACCAGGCAAATGCCAAGCGATGTACGGCGACCTTCCAGTATTCATGCCGGAAATTAAGTCCAAAGAGATAATTCGAGTAGAAGTTAACGCATGATTGCAGCGGGCCGAGATTGGGAAATGCGAAATGATCGATATCTTCTATGCCTATCCCTGCAACCGAAAGAACGTAGGCGATTGAGTTGCGGGGAAAACCCGTTTGATATTTCTTTCTCGTGAAACGCTCCTCTTGAGCTGCGGCGATCAAAACCCCGTCTTTTAGTATGCAGGCGGAAGCTTCATTAAAAGGTGCTATGCCAAGAATATACATAAGGGTCCTTTTTTAAAATATAGTTGCCAGACAGACATTATTTTCTTTCCGCTTCGAACGAAAACGCAGAGCGTTTCCGCAGGCTGCTGAATAGCGGCGATTTTTTCCATGCTCCGGATAAGAGCGCAAATAATTGAGGAAGTAACAAACGCTCCAGTTTCGGATGTATCGAATACAACATCTTAGAGATGAATTTCAATCCCATGAATATTTGATACCGGGGGAACCTGCGATAATCATTCCATTCCTGGGTATCTCTGAACTGCAACCCCTTAATGATCGCTTTTCTGATGCGGGGGCTGTAATTAAAGAAATTGTAATTGAGGCGCCTGAGATCTGCAATGTTGCTGAAATAGCGCGTTTCCCTGAAGAACGGAAACGGCTTGTACTCCCAGGTCTTGATCCGGTGTATCCACCATTTTGTGAATTTATACTGCTTATGGAATTCGTTATAGATCTCCGTTCCCGGCAAGGGGACTAATACACCCGATTCGCTGAATCGATAGATATCTTTTTTAGTTTTACGCATGAATTCCAGGGTGTTCTCGATCATCGCTTCATCTTCCCAGGGGAATCCCCACATGTAATTGATCTGGCACTTTATGCCGATCTCCTTCATGAGTTCGATAACGCCCAGGATCGTGTTAGGATCCATCTCTTTTTTGATCTTTTTGAGTGTTTGTTCGTTAGCGCTCTCAAGGCCGAAACAGATATACGAACAACCCGCATCTCTCATCATGGTCAAGAGTTCTCTGTCAACTTGATTCGCGCGTGTCCCGCAGCGCCATTTTGGCTTAAAGGATCGGTCAGCCTTTATTTTCGTGCAAAATTCGATTAAGCGGTTCCTATTCAAGGTGAAGAAATCGTCAACGAAGACGAAATTATCCACTCCGTATTCTTCCCACGCCTGACGCATTTCCTGTAGGACGTTCTCAACGCTGCGGTAGCGCACCGATCTGCCGCGGATGATATTGCCGCAGAACGTGCACGAGTATACGCAGCCGCGGCTTGAAGTCAGGTTAATGACTCTGTCTTTTCGCTGCGGGTTATACCAATCCGGATCATATGCGGTAAAGTCGATCAGGCTCCGCTTGATGATCGGGATGTTGTCGAGCTCTTTGGGTAATCCTCGTGGGCTGGTGACCGTTACGGCGCCATTTTCTTTATATGCGATACCGTTTATCGCGGATAGTTTTTTGGTATGTGCCGCATACGCGACGATATCGAGTATGGTCTCTTCAGCTTCGCCGATCACCGCGATATCAAAGCCATACTCAAGCGCTTCATCCGCGTTCGTGTCAACATGCGGCCCTCCCGCTATTGCAATGAAGGGTTTGCAGGACCGTTTTAAATACCGCAGCATTTCATAGGCATATTTAACCGGTTCCGTGTAGAGGCTCATTCCGACGATATCCGGCTGGAATTCATTGATGATCGAAGCGACATCCTTGCTCACCAGCGGTTTCATGATCGCAGCGGTATCGATCATCTTTACGGTGTAGCCGTGCGTATCAAGCACGGTAGCTATATAGGCAAGCCCGATAGGAGGCGATGTCTGAAGCGTGAATGTTGGAGGATTGATAAGCAGTATTTTTATTTGTTTTTCCATCATTTATCCGATCTGTTCAAGAGTGACTTTTTTTTGTGAAAACGCACGGCGTATCTGCTTGAGCACGCCCGATGTGAGAATATATCGTATGCCTGCCAGATTCAACGCCAGTATAATACATACGGCAATAATGATCGACCATAGAGATGTCATACCCGGCAGCAACCGGTGCTGCGGATGAAAAACAATATACATGATCAAAAGGAAGACGCTTATGCTGGTAGCTGCGTTTATCACGATGCTTTTAAAAATATTCCGCGTATTGATCCCCAGCAGCGCATAACCGTGTTTTATCACCAGATGCGAATACATGAGGCTGGTTAAGGATGCTGCAACGGCTATTCCTTCGATTCCGGTCTTTGTGTATAATGCGACCGCATTTGCCGCGATCGAAACCAGGAGCGTATATACCGATATCCCGATCAATTTTCCGTATTTTTTCCCGGCAACAAGGCAATATCCTGCCATGCTGGAATTACTCAGGAAATAGCCGCTTAAGAGAAGAAATCCCAGCGCGAAAATGCTTGATCGGTAGGCTTGAAAGAACGTGTGCACCATAAGGATCAAGCAGGTAAAACATACTATCGCAAATATCGGGATCCCGTATATTATGGCTTCGTTGAGCTTAACGATTTCCGAAGCAAGGTGCTTCTTTTCTTCTCCCTGGCTGTGGTAGAGCCGCATTATTTGAGGCCGATAGACGATCTTGACCCCGCTGGTAATAAGCAGGGTGATCGAAGCCATTTGGAACGCAAATGAATAAAGCCCCATCGACTCCTGTCCGAGAAACTTGATGATCATCAGCCTGTCGATGCTGAAATGGAACATGAAAAAGAGTTGGTAGACAAAGAGCGGTATCGCGATCGTGAACAATTGCCTCAGCCCTGATTTTTTCAAGCCAAAAGCAAGTTCTTTTTTGGCATGGAACGCCGCGCTTGAAACGATCAGGGCGTATCCGATTACATATCCTGCGAAAACACCGTAAATACTGAAGCGTAATACCCCCAGGACCATGATCACGGAAAGTATAATTGTACCATAAAGATTAAGATAATAAAAATATTTAAAATCCTCCCGCGATTGATAATATTGATAAAAATACTG
>CAZJJL010000135.1:0-335 GCA_964546325.1 uncultured Planctomycetales bacterium
TAACCGCAAGCCCTCCTGCCATATCGCCATAAAGCGTTGCGTAACCCGTGCTCATTTCCGATTTATTCCCCGTAGTAAGCACGAGCCAACCAAATTTATTGGAAAATGACATCAACGTATTCCCGCGAATACGCGCCTGTAGATTCTCTTCGGCGATATTCTGGGCGATACCGGAAAAATACGGCTCAAGCGACGCCAAGAATGCCTTATAAATCGGCTCGATCGAAATTTCAAGGAATGAGATCCCCAAATTCTTCGCTAACGTTTCTGCGTCGACGCGTGACTCCTGAGATGAATAGCGAGACGGCATGAAGATGGCGGTTCCATTTTCCTTA
>CAZJJL010000135.1:345-4885 GCA_964546325.1 uncultured Planctomycetales bacterium
TCCTTACCCAACGCATCAACCGCCAAAACCGCAACCAGCGATGAATCAATACCGCCGCTTAACCCGATAACAACTTTAGAAAAACCATTTTTTAACACATAATCCCGCAGCCCTAAAACAAGCGCTTCATATACTTCGGGGACACGCCCCATTGTCGACGCACATTGACGTTTTAAAAGCGGCTTCTTTTTTTCAGGGACCGACGCAGCAACCGTTATGGCATGCCGGGAGGGATATTTCTTTCCGGCTACCGCACAATCGGCCACAAGCAGTTCTTCGCGGAAGCCATGCGCCCTTGCAACAATACCTGACTTGTTATCTACGATTATGCTTTGGCCGTCAAACACAAGCTCATCCTGGCCTCCGACAAGATTGACGTACGCGAGCGGAAGGCGGCAAGAACGTACCTGTTTACGAATAACTCCGCATCTCTCAGCCATCTTCCCCGCATAATACGGGGAAGCGTTAATATTGATAATACACTGCGCTCCTTGGCGGGCCTGTTGATAGGGGACATCAGAATCAGACCAAATATCCTCGCAGATACTGACACCAAACACAAAAGAACCGCATGAAAACACGCGGGAAGCTTCGCCTGGCGTAAAATACCTTTTCTCGTCAAAAACACCGTAATTCGGCAGGTGCCTTTTATGATACACCCCTTTAACCGCGCCACCATACACGACTGCCGCAGCATTGAACAAACGCTGTTTCTGTTTGTCAACAAAACCAATGACCGCAGTTATGTTATGCAACGAACGGGCAATGGTTTGAAGCGCCGAGATGTTGTCGGCAATGAATTTTTGTTTTAGTAAAAGATCTTCGGGCGGATAGCCGGTAATTGCCAGTTCCGGGAACGCAACAATATCAGCTCCAAGCACCGCGGCTTTTTGAGCATACGAAATGATCTTTGCAGAATTCCCCGGTAGATCGCCGACCGTACAGTTGATCTGCGCAAGAGCAATGCGGATAGATTGGGTATTCCGGTTTTTTTTAGGCATGCAATTCGGTGTATTGTAGAAGGACCGTTACCTTGTTATTAAGGACCTCTAAGAATCCTTTTCCATGCAATTGGAATATCTCCGGACTTTGACCGTGTTCCTTAATAATCGCCACCTTACCGGGCACAATAGTAGCAACAAGCGGAGCATGATCGACCCATACCCCTAAATACCCTGTTTCACAAGGAACGATCAAAGAAACAATCGGGCCGTCATAAATGATCTTTTCGGGAGTCAATATCGTAACGGTGAACGTACGGGCTTTATTATTCGGAGTGACATCCATATTTTAGAGCTCGCCTTTTTTGAGTTTTTCGCCTTTTTCAATAGCCTCTTCAATAGTACCGACCATATAAAACGACTGTTCGGGAAGGTCATCGAGCTTCCCCTCCAGGATCATTTTAAATCCCTTGATCGTATCCTCCAACTTTACATATTTCCCTTTGATCCCGGTAAAAGCTTCCGCGACAAAGAACGGCTGAGAAAAGAATTTCTGCACTTTCCGCGCCCGCGCCACGATAAGTTTATCGTCATCCGAAAGTTCATCAAGCCCGAGGATAGAGATGATGTCACGAAGGTCCTTATAGCGCTGCAAGATCTTTTGTACGCCGAGTCCGGTATTGTAATGTTCTTCTCCGAGTATGCGCGGATCCATAATGCGGGAGGTTGAATCCAGAGGATCGACCGCCGGATAGATCGCAAGCTCTGCGATCTGGCGAGAAAGCACTATTTTTGCGTCAAGATGCGTGAATGTCGTAACAACAGCGGGATCGGTTAAATCATCAGCGGGGACATACACTGCCTGCACCGAAGTGATCGACCCTCTTTTCGTCGAAGCAATACGCTCTTCAAGCTGCGCCAATTCCGTTGCCAAATTCGGCTGATATCCGACAGCGGAAGGCATGCGTCCTAAAAGAGTGGAAACCTCCGAACCGGCCTGAATATACCGGTAAATATTATCAATGAATAAAAGAACGTCTTTCTGCTCTTTATCGCGAAAATGTTCCGCCATAGTCAACGCAGCCAAGCCAATACGCAAACGCGCGCCAGGCGGCTCATTCATCTGCCCAAAGACCAACGCCGTTTTATCGGCAACCCCTGAAGCATTGATCTCTAACCATAATTCATTTCCTTCCCTCGTGCGTTCACCGATACCGGCGAAAACCGAGACCCCCTGCTTTTCCTGAGCAATATTCCGAATAAGCTCCATAACAACAACGGTCTTACCGACACCGGCTCCCCCAAAGAGCCCGATCTTACCGCCTCGCGGGAACGGAGCCAACAGATCAACAACCTTTAAACCCGTTTCAAGCATATCCCTGATAGGGAGCTGATCCTTATAGCGGGGAGAATCACGATGGATCTGATCGGTATCTTCCGGATGAGGGACCGGCCCCTTCCCATCGATCGTTTCACCCAACACATTAAAGATTCTTCCCAAAGTCTGCTCTCCGACAGGAACCTTAATCGCAGAACCCGTATCACGAGCCTGCATACCTCGCGAAAGCCCCTCTGTCGACTGCAACGCGATACATCGAACCGTATTATTGCCGATGATCGAAGCAACCTCTAAAGTCAAATTAATGTTCTTATCCGGATACTCAACCTTAACCCCGTTTAAAAGTTGCGGGACTTCATGTTCCGGGAACATAATATCAACGCTCGGGCCGATAACCTGAATAATCTCACCGTATGCCATATCTTGACTCCGTTCAAATGATTTGGGTCGATAGTCTCTCGTTAATGAAACAACGTCGTACTCCGTATTCTAACCATACGACATAATGCGTGACTATGAGCAACCCCTTGTTTAACCTATTTCAATGAAGGCCTTACTATTGACCATAGTCAAGCGACTATGGATCGCGTATATTTTTTAACTTCCCTTCAACGCTTCTGCAGACGACACAACTTCAAGGATTTCCTTAGTGATACTTGCCTGCCTCATCTTGTTACGCTGCAACACAAGGATCTCTAAAAGGTCAACGGCATTCTTCGTTGCTTCCCCCATAGCGATCGCCCGCGCCTTATGCTCGCTTGTAAATGCGTGCAATAATACCGACCTGAATTTATTCGCCAAATAAAGGGGAATAATCCCCTGATATATGCTCTCGATATTCGACTCTAAAATATACTCGATAGGTTTTCCGGGACGCGGCTCAATCGGCAGGAAACGCTCGATAACCGGCTTCGAACGAGCAGCGGTTTCAATGCGCGAATACGCGATGTAGACCTCATCGACAGCTCCCCCGCAATACAACGCATCCAACTCGGCAAGGGCTTTTAAAGAAAGCTCGTTCGAGAACCTCCCGTTAAAACCAAGATAGGAATGACTGACCTCAAGGCCATGTCTTCTGCAATAGACAAACCCCTTTTTTCCGACGACAATGACCTTAACATGGGAAGCCCCTCGTTGGATCAGGAAGGCATCAACGGCGCGAAGCAGAAAATGATTATACATGCCGCAGAGGCCCGTATCAGACGTAACAATACACACCGCCACAACTCCGGTCTTTTTGCGCGGCTTTATATAAATATTTTCCGTATCCTGAACGGTCGTTAACACATTATGCATAAGACTTTCAAGTTTATCGGAATACGGGGCAGCAGCCTCAAGCAACTTTTCAGTCCGCTTCAGTTTAGCGACAGAGATCATCTCCATCGCACGCGTCAGTTTACGCGTGCTCTCAACACTTTTAATACGGGACTTTATCTGTCTAAGCGACTGCGCCATGTTTCAATCTTTCGTCAAACTCTTTTTTAAATGCAACCAGGGCTTCTTCTAATTTCTTTACCAGGATAGTATCAAGGACCAATCGCTCAGCGATCTGCTGTTCGATCTGAGGATAGTGACGGTCCATATACGCATACAACTCCGACTCGAAGAAACGGATCTGGTTATTCGGGACATTATCGACAAAACCGTTCGTGCCGGCAAAAAGCAGCATGATCTGCCGCGCCATAGGAAGCGGCTTATATTGTTCTTGCTTCAAAAGCTCTACCATTTTCTCGCCGCGAGTCAGCTGGGCCTGCGTGGTTTTTTCGATCTCAGCGCCAAACTGCGTAAAAGCCACCAGTTCGCGATACTGTGCCAGATCCATACGCAGCTTGGCTGCGACCTGACGCATCGCCTTAGACTGAGCCTTACCGCCGACACGCGAAACAGAGAACCCGACGTTGACCGCAGGACGGATACCCGCATAGAACAAATCACCTTCAAGATAGATCTGTCCGTCGGTAATTGAAATGACATTCGTCGGAATATAACTGGTGAAATCGCCTGCCTGCGTTTCGACAATCGGGATCGCCGTCAAAGACCCGCCGCCTAAGGCATCGTTCATTTTTGCCGCGCGTTCCAAAAGCCGGGAATGCAGATAAAAAATATCGCCCGGATAAGCTTCGCGACCCGGCGGCCTGCGCAATAAAAGCGAAAGCTGCCGATACGCCTGCGCATGCTTTGAAAGATCGTCATAAATAACAAGCGCGTGCTTACCGTTATACATGAACTCTTCGCCGATAGCGCATCCTGCATACGGAGC
>CAZJJL010000136.1:0-1761 GCA_964546325.1 uncultured Planctomycetales bacterium
CAGCGTTTGCAGTATCGAGGCATTGAGGACCTTGAGCTCCGGGCTTAGGTACGCCAGATTACCCGGAAGGTGTATAACGAGCATACCGTCGTTGTGCAAGTTCTTTTTTGCTAATTCAAAAAACTCAGCGGTAAAGAATCGGTTCGTTTTTAGGTCTGAGGGGCTGGGGGTTCCTATAAAGATCATGTCGTAGACGCGATGCGGCTTTTTCAGGAAAAGCCTTGCGTCAGTTCTTTGAACGTGTACGTGCGGCGCATGTAATTCTCTGTCGGTGAGTTGAGAAGGGTATTGGTTGAGGATGTCGATGATAGACCCGTCAAGCTCAACATAGTCTATGCGTTGGGGATCGTATGATAAGGTTTCGTTTATAATTCCTCCGATACCCGAATTTATGATCAGAATGTTCCGCGGATTTTGATGCATGAGGAGCGGTAGATCCACGAATGTTTCTATGAACGAAACGTCCGGATAAGGCATGATGATGAGCGGTAGCCCGTTATAAAAGAGTGTCTGCTGGGCTTGTTTTTTGATCAGGACGATATTTCCGTAAACAGAGTTTTTGTAGGCCAGTATCTTTTCCCCCGGCCATTTTTTTTGCAAAGAGAACTCGTGTATCTTCTCTATGCTTTTTGTTGAAACGCAGATAACGCTCAAAAGCAGTGTTCCGATGAGGGTGTATTTTAGAAAAGAGTTCATTTCCCTGAAGAAAAAGAAACAGACCAACAGGTTAAGGATGATCACGATAAAAAAGGTTTGGAAGGAATTGTAATGAGGCAGAAAGAGATAGGTAAAAGCCAGCCCTCCGATCAATGTTCCGATCGTTTCCCAGTAATAGGTCTTTCCTATCTTGTTACGGCCGGGGAAGATCGTGCAGCAGGCGCTAAAGGATGCGCCGTGGCAGAAGCCGGGAATAAGGAATGTTAACGCTGAAGCGAAGAATACGATTACGAGGCCGATGCCTTCTCCGGGTGAAATGCCGAGAAGCGTTTTAATGCTGCCTGCTAAATAGAGCGAAGCAGGAAGACTGATGCAGAACAAAAGCTGCAGGTAACAGAAGACATGACGCGTGTTTTTGACGCGATCGAGTATTTTTCCGGCGCTTATCGCTCCGAGAGCTTCGAACAGTATCCAATTCGCCAGAATGATCCCGAGAGTCAGCTCATTACCGTAAAAGCTTACCAGGAGCTCGCGCAGAAGGCCTACCTGAACGATAAGTCCGCTTGCTCCGATAATAAGTGTGACCGCGAAAAACAGGTTACTCAATTTTTTTACATAAAAAACCCGTGGCAGAACCGAAGAGGAACCAGAAATATCCGGAAACGGTCGGTCCTACGGTGATGATGGTCGAACCAAAAGCGAAGACCAAAACAGCGAGGATCGAAGCGGTTAAACCGGTGAAAATGGCTCTTTCGTCCTGTGTCAGGTTGAGAGGGTTAGCGAGTCGCCTGCGAGCTTTGAAAAAGAAATACCCGAAAATAAAGATAAATGCGCCTAAGCCAATGATGCCCATTTCGGAAGCTACTTCTAGATACGTATTATGCGCATGAAGGTTCAGTTTTTTGGGGACCGGATAATTCTCGGGCAGTTCGTATCGGGGGTAGTGAAGCGCTTTTTCAAACATGCCGATGCCGATGCCGAATACCGGGTAATCTTTAAAAATAGAGACCGCTGATTTATACAACGGTATGCGGTTTGACCATTCTGAGGGAATGATAACCGTTTTAAGTCTTGTGAGGTTCTTAGGGAAAGCAAAACTCATAC
>CAZJJL010000136.1:1787-4822 GCA_964546325.1 uncultured Planctomycetales bacterium
GATCAGGATAAGGCTTGCCAGGACGCCTGCCCAAGCGATACGAGAAGCGTTCCAGGTTAAGCAGGTGAGTAAGAGTACGATATTGATCCCTCCTGCCCATTTGAACCACTTGTTTTTTGCCAGCAGGAATAGAAAAATATTGAACGGGATAAAAAATGTCAGATAAAGGGGGAAACCGTAATAGGGTATATTTGTTCCGAATATTGACCATATGCGTTCCCTGAGCGCCGGATTGGGATGGATGAACGTAAGGTTGATCTGGTCCCAAAAGGTGCCTGCCGCAAATATGAAATTCCAAGCGACAAAAACGCCGGCGATGATACGCGTGCCCCTTTTATACGTATACACAAGTCCTGCTGCCGTGAAAAAAAGCGCGAAGAACATGAGATAACGGTCGAAAAATATTGCCTGGCTTTGATAGGGGTTAAGGCCGAAAAGGATCGAGAATACGCAGGCATACACAAAAAAAAGGATCGGTTTGTTGATCGGGTTGACGGGCATGAATCCGCGAAGAAAACGCGTTTTAAGCGTCATAATATTGAGCGTCAGCCAGAAAATAAACCCCGCGTACGAACATATCTTTACGGAAATATTGGAGAACGGAACAAAAATAAGGAAAAACGAGAAATTGATCAGCAGGAGTTTTTCAAGGGCGTGCGTTATGTCTTGTTTATTCATCAAGTATCCCTTTGATGCGTTTATGTTTGATTCCGCATTCCAGGCAGGTCCCTTCTATTTCAGCCAGAGTCTCGGCGGTGATTGAGGGTGCTGCAATGAGTAATTCTTCTACTTCAAGGCTTTTTATGAACTTTTTGAGTTTTTCACGTGATCCCAGCACGGGGATACCCTGGATCTTGCTGCCGATCTTGAAATGGTCATCGTCGATAAAACCGACAGGGTTGTAGCCGATAGCTTTGTTGCGTTTGATTTCGCGGATAACCGATTCCCCCATATCCCCGGCTCCGAATATAAGCACGTTCTTACCTTTATCTCTGGCGCGATTCAGGAATTCACCGATTACCCTAAAGAGGATTCTCGATCCCAGTATGAGAAAAAGCAATATCAGCCAATCGATAAAGAAAACTTTTCGGGAGTATTCGTTGAAACGGAACGCAAAGGTAAGGAATAGTATGGAAGTTATCGAGCTGACCGTGACGATCTTTGCGATCGATAGAAGGTCGGTAATGCTGATATACCGCCATACTCCCCGGTACAGGCCGAAGGCAAAAAAACAGCAAATCTTGATCAGGATGATCCATACGAAAGACGCCTTTAATAAGACAAGGTTTGCTTCCAGCTGGGTATTCTCAAACCTGAGGAAATAGGCAGCGTAATAGGCAATACAGATAAACGTAAGATCGAGCAGTACTTCAATGATACGGCGCTTATACATGAATATGCTGTTAAGGACGACATGGTTCCCGCCGTTTTTTTGATACTTCAAAGGGTCCGTAGTGGCGGTGATCTCGAAAAGGAAAAATCCGAAATACAAAAGCAATACCGCCGCCAGGAATGTTGTGACGAGTATTAAGAAAAGGTTGAGTTTTGCGGAGTAAAGAATTGCGATCAACCCGAAAAGGATACTTACGGCGTAGAGTAAAAGTACCGTTTTTTTCTGAGATACCCCTAACGTGACCAGGCGATGAGATGTGTGGTCTTTGCCTCCCTGAAAAATGCGTTTCCCCTGGATTTTTCTGGCGATCATGACGAATATCGTGTCAAAGATAGGCACGCAAAGTACTAATACGGGGATCAACAGTGAAATGAACAGGCCTGACATATGTCTTCCGGTTCCGTTTATAGCGATGACTGAAAGCGAATAACCTAAGAACATACTTCCGGAATCCCCCATGAAGATCTTTGCCGGGTTAAAGTTATACGGCAAGAAGCCCAGGGCCGCTCCTGCGATGATCAGTGCAAAAATACTGAGCGGGTTGTTTGAAAAGAATAGCGAGATGGAAAAAAGCATGAGCGCAGCAATAGCGGCTATACCGGCAGCAAGGCCGTCGATATTGTCGAGTAAATTAAAGGAGTTAGTGACTCCAACGATCCAGAAGATCGTGATCGGTATGGCCAGATACGCCGGAAGCGGCAGTGCCATGATGTTGCCGAAATATACGGCAATACATGCGGCAATGATCTGGGTGAGAAGTTTGGTGTAAGGGGTAAGACGGAGTTTTTCGTCAAAGAGGCCGACAAAGAATAAGAATGTTCCTCCCAAGAAGAGGCCGAAAGCGAGTTTGCTTTGTATACCGCTCAAAAGCGCAATAATGACCGTGGCGCAATAAATACCGATGCCTCCTAAGAGGGCTGTCGGATTTTTATGCCAACGGTCCGCTCGGGGAAAGGCGATAAAACCGTTTTTTACGGCAAAAAGCCGCACCAGGGGCGTCAGCAGGAATGCTAACGCAAATGCGGAAAGAAAACTGCCGAGGTATCCGAAATTTTCCATAGTAAAATATTATAACACGGGAAGGAGATTTTTGTACAAATTTTCGATGTTGTTGACCAGGAGTTTTTTGTCGAACGTTGTTTGCGCGTAGGCGCGTCCGTTGTTGCCCATAGCGAGCCGCAACGCAGGATCATCACTGAGTTTTTGCAGCGCTCCTGCCAGTGCCCGGTGGTCACCGGGTGCGACCAGGATACCTCTCTGCTCTGTTATAATGTCAGGCACTCCTCCGACGTTTGTCGCTACCACAGGCCTTGCCGAGGCCATTGCTTCAATAAGAGATACCGGCGTTCCTTCGTTATCGGAAGTAAGGGCAACGATATGGAAATTCTCATACTTGCAAGCCAGATCCTTTTGCCAGCCGGAAAAAATAATGTGCTTTTGTATCCCGAGACTTTCTGCGTAATGCTCAAGTTCTTTGCGTAAGGGCCCGTCCCCAACGATCTCGAAGGATATCCTTGCGGGGAGGCAATGGCGGATAAGTTCAGCAGCGGCGCGGAGAAATACCGTATGGTTTTTTATCGGCACAAGTCTTCCGACGATGCCGATCCGTACGGTTTCTTGTGGGATGGGTATCGGAATGGCG
>CAZJJL010000137.1:0-4819 GCA_964546325.1 uncultured Planctomycetales bacterium
CGCCTCCGGAGGGAAAACAGCACACGACCCACGACGCTCAACTCAGGACTCTTTCTTATTATAGCTACTACAGCGCGGACACATGGATATCGTATCCTCTTTCGTATTAATATAGGTATACGTGCACACGCTGCAAAACCAGAGATACCGCGGATCCAATGAAACCTCCTTATCCTTCTGCTTACGGGCAAAAAACCAGGGAACGATTAAAATTCCCAGGATTATCGTCACCGCGCACGTTAACGCACTTGAAAAATCAACGGTTATCATCTCTCATCCCTCGGCCGCAAATCAATTTTAACAGTCTGCCATTTTCCCGACGAAAGCCGAGCTTGCTGCATAAAAAGATACCGGTCTATATATCGCATACTCAACAAATCGACGTCAAGATTACCCGACGATATCTTCCTCATAACCGTAATCGCGTTATATTTCCCGAATGAATCCACTTTAAACATAAGCTCAATATGAACCTGTTGCCGGTCTTTAAAATAAAGCAGGAAGTTATAGGGGAGCTGCGGATAAAGCATCACAACGGAATCTCTTTGCAACGCGACAGGCTTCTTAATATCAGGCAACGGAGCATAATTCCCTTTTTGACGGTATCCGGCAATATCTAACGAAGGCTTTTGTGCGTAATGCACCAAATCATACTCGACGGGCGACTGAGCCGCACCTAAAAGCGATCGATCGATATTTTTAGGGAGGATATTCCCGGAACGCGAGGACACATCGAGATCAAACGGCTTCATGAGCCTGCCTAAGAATAAAAGTTCCCCATACTGAGGCGGCAAAAAAGTTCTTCCAAAAGATACGCATAATATTCCCGCAACGCAAAAATGCGTTGCTAAAGAGATCGCTAAGCTTGTATTAAATAGTGAGCGCATCATTTTTGTTAATTTGTTGCAAGCGCAACCTTTTGAATACCGGCTTTGCGTGCCGCATCCAAAAGCGAAACGGTATATTCAAGCGGGCATGCAGCATCAGCTTTAACCAACAAAGAACATTTTTTCAAGGAAGCTAACGATAGCAGTTTCTCCACTTGGTCAGGGCTCTGCGGTCTATTTTCGAAATATACGATGTGCTCGCCAGAAAGAATCAAGACTATTTGCTCCCCCATCACCCCTTCCGCAGTTACCGCATGAGGTAATCGTACCGAAAGACCTGCGTTAACCTGTAAAGCGGGAGCTGCCATGACAAAGATCAACAAGAGGAACAAAACCGATATGTAGGGAATAAAACTAATCCCACCCCAACCGCTCTCAAAACGCAGATTCCTCTTAAATCTCATGGCAATTACTCAGTAAGAAAGTTGACCAGTTCAGTCGATGATTTTTCCATCTCTAAGACGCACGCATTAACCCTAGCAACAAAATAGTTATACGCAACAAATGAGGGGATCGCGATCGATAGACCAAACGCAGTAGTTATAAGTGCTTGCCAAAGGCCACCGGATAGATCAAAAGCGGTAAATGCGCCGGAGGCCTGGGCTCGCGACTGCACCTCATAAAAACATTTCACCATCCCCAGCACCGTACCTAACAGTCCTAAGAGCGGAGCGATATGAGCGATAGTCGCAAGGATAGGGAGATTTCGCTCGAGCTGAGGAATCTCATATAACGAGGCATCTTCAATAGCTTCTTTGATCTGCGGCCGTGAACGGTCATACTTAAGGATGCCCGCTTTTAAAACATGCGAAACCGGCGTTTTGTTCTTCTCGCATAGTTCAAGAGCTTCTTTGATCTGATGTCGTTTAACCTTTTCCAATAAAGCGGAAAGCAACTCCTGCGTATCCAGGCGCAAACGCCCGAACACAACAGACCTCTCAATAATAATCGTAATAACTAACACGGAACACAAAACCAATGGCCACATAACCGGACCACCCGCCATAAAAAGCTGCCACCCATTCACGGTAGACCCCATCGCGCACCTCGACTATTTTATATTTGCCTTAAGCGCATCAATACGCTCTTGAGCGAATTTCGATTCATCTACATTCATACCGACGATTTTTTTATACATTGAAACAGCCTCTCTCCACTTTTGAGCATCTTCATACATGCCCGCTACCCGTAATAGCGCTTTAACGGTTAACCCTTGATTATCGGCATATAAATAGGTCACCTTTAAATATTCATCGATCGCCTCGTCGAACTTTTCTTGAGCCTGCATCACTTCGGCGATCTTAAATTGAATGCTCGCAGTATCTCTGACGGAAACAGTCTTAAGACTCTTGCGATAGTATTCCAACGCATCGCTATAATTATTAAGTTTACGGTATATCTCCGCTATTTTCGGGTAGATCAATGCCGCGTAATTCGGGTTCGCCTCAACGGCATCTCTATAGGTTTTGAGGGCCAAATCGATCTGGTCCGATTTCGCGTATACATCAGCCATGGCTATCACCGCAGTACCTGCTAAATCAGCCTTCCCGAGCTCCGTAACTTTCTTAAAGTTATCGATGGCATCGGAAAACTTACCTTCGTCGTCGTCTATTGAGCCCAAGGCATAATACGCATCAGGCACCAAATTGCTTGAGGGAAAATCATGGATCAAGGCGGAAAAATAGCGCCTCGCCAAATTAAAATCCTGATGACGATAATAATACTCGCCTAACCACCACATAACCTCAACCGTAAGGCTGGAATCAGGGTATTTTGCGCGAAGGGATTTAAAACGAGACATTGCTTCCGCCTCATTCCCCATACGATAATACGCATCGGCAATCTCGTATTCCGCTTTCTGGCACATCTCTTGATCCTGGCTATATTCGCGGGTAATACTTTTAAACACCTCAATAGCTTCTGCAAACTTGGAAAGGTTATAGTAACTCGTCCCTAACAAATACATTGCCTGCGGCCGTAAAGAGCTATCCTTGAACTGCTGCTGAAAGCTTGTAAAAATATCCTTGCTGGCATTATAGTCTTCCCTCTGGAAATACGTCAAACCTAAAGCATAGGTTGCATCGTCAACAAGCTTTGAATTCTGATAAGTATCGATCATTTTGCGCAACGCCAGAATCGCAGAATCATATTGCGAGCTCTTTAAAAGCGTTAATCCAAGCTGATATTGGACATAGTCGCTATAGAAACTATCGGGATAATCGCGTAAAATAGCGTCATACGCGTCAATAGCTTTATTATATTCTCCCGAGTCCTGATAGGTATCGCCGATCTGGCATAATGCGGCGACCTTGACAACCTTATCTTCGCTCTGTTTAGCGATTTTCTGGAACTCCTCGATCGCCAGCTTAAACTCTCCTTCTTTTAAATACGCCCAAGCCAAACCATAATGAAGCTTATCAATAAGCTCTTGGGGGGCGGAAGAAGAAATACTTTCCAGCGCTTTCCTATATACATCCACCGCATCTTTATACTCCGCCATATTATACAAAGCATCCGCCTTCCCTAAATATCCCTGCAAAAGGATATCCTGGTCTTCACTGGCGCGGAGCAATTCATCATACGCCTGCCGAGCCTCCGAATAGCGTTTTGTCTCCAAAAAAAGCACCGCATTCCCCAACAAAAGCACGTCCCGACCGGCTTTTTCAAGATTATCAGGCTCTACTTCGACAAACGCATCCTGAGCTTCCTTATATTTCTTTAATTTTAAGTTCGACCATCCGATACCAAGCTTTGCCAGCGCTTGCAAACGGTCATCCTTTGTTTCCCGCAGAACCCGGGCGTAATCCTCAACAGCCTCTTCAAAATTATTGGTATAATACTGCGCTTCCGCTGCATAAAAATAAAGATAAGAAAGCTTGATCGGATCCTTGGCAAAATACTTCTCGTACGCGGTAAGCTTTGACTTTAACCCGCCGTAATCTTTTAAATTATATAAGCATTCGATTATTTTGAGGCGGCTGTCCATACAAACAGGCTCACCGGGGAATTTCTGATCGATGACCGAAAAACTCTCCAGGGCTTCTTTATAGCGCTGCTCCTGAAAGAGGGACCACCCGAGAGAATAATACGCGGAAACCGCATAAGACGATTGCGGATATTCATCGATGACTTTTTGATAAAATGCGGCGGCTTTA
Source organism: uncultured Planctomycetales bacterium (assembly GCA_964546325.1). Lineage (GTDB taxonomy): Bacteria > Omnitrophota > Gorgyraeia > Gygaellales > Profunditerraquicolaceae > DAONEO01. The sequence goes on from CAZJJL010000137.1 coordinate 4,043, forward strand.
CTGAAATTGTTACCCTTAAAATGAACTTCCGCTATCCAATACAAAACTGCATCCCTGATTTTCTTGGCAGCAGGATCTTTAAGCAACTCTTCGAATTTTCCCAGAGAATCCAAGAACCTGCTCAGGTGAAAATAGCATTCCCCGACCAAAAGGTTCGCTTCAGGGGCTTTCTCGGATGTCGGATATGCCCTCAAAAAACGCTCCAATAACCCGAGACTGACATCATAAAAACCGTCTTCAAACGCTTTTTTTGCCACATACAACGACTCTTCTTCTTTGGACTGAGCTTCCTCTTGCGCACATGCAGGGCATAAAAAAATACCTCCTGCGCATGAAAAAGTAAACGCACCCAAGACGAAAGCCGCAATAAATATTCTGGAATTATTTTTATACATAGGTATGATTGTTATTTCGCTGACACTATACCACTGTCTCCGCGCTGCTTCAACACTTTTCGCAAGAATTCACCGGTATATGATTTATTTGACTTCATAATTTCATCGGGCCGTCCGCAGGCAACAACGGTTCCTCCGCGGTCACCACCCTCCGGCCCCAGATCAATGATGTAATCGGCAGACTTAATAACTTCGAGATTATGCTCAATTACCAGCACCGTATTTCCCATATCAACAAGTTTTTGCAGGACACTAACCAGCTTATCGACATCGGCAAAATGCAAACCGGTTGTCGGCTCATCCAGTATATACAACGTCTTTCCGGTAGCTCTCTTACTAAGCTCCGCAGAGAGTTTAATGCGTTGCGCCTCGCCGCCCGATA
>CAZJJL010000138.1:0-4807 GCA_964546325.1 uncultured Planctomycetales bacterium
ACGAAAAATTCGTTTCGGTCTTCGGCTCCGATGTTATCGGGAAACGATGCTGGGAAGTGTATAAAGATAATAAACAACCCTGTGAGCATTGCGCGTTACGTTCGGATATCAAGCCGGGCCAGATAAAGACCATTGAGGTTAATGGCGTCTGCGGGGGGAAGAGTTTTCAGATCACGCATATGGGGATGCTCTTTGAGAATAAGCCGGCAGTCATGGAACTCTTTATCGATCTTACCGAACGTAAACATTTAGAGCAACTTAAGGATGAATTTGTCAGTACCGTTTCTCATGAGCTGCGCACGCCCTTATCTATCACGAAAGAAGGTATTAGTTTGGTTCTTGACCGGGTGCCCGGGCCCTTGAATCCGAAGCAAGAGCACGTGTTGCATACGGCAAAAGATAATATCGATAGGCTTGCCCGGATTATTAACGACCTTTTGGATATCTCAAAGATCGAATCCGGACGCGTCGTTTTAAAGAAAGAGCTTATGGACATGGTTTCGTTGGTCACTAAAATAACCGCTTCCTTTGATTCGCTTGCAAAAGCAAAGAAAATACAAATAACCTCAAGTTTTTCTCATAGAACCATTGAAGCGCGCATCGATCCGGATCGCATCACCCAGGTTTTCATGAATCTTATTTGGAACTCCCTTAAATTTACCCATGAAGGAACGATTACGGTGAGCGTTCATGATGCGGGGGAGCGTTTGGATTGTTGCGTTGCGGATACGGGCATCGGGATCGAAGAAAAGAATCTGCCGAATCTTTTTGAGAAATTCATTCAGTTTGGGCGCGTGGAAGGCGGAGGGGATAAAGGGACAGGCCTGGGCTTAGCGATCGTTAAAGGTATCATCGAAATGCATAAAGGGACGATCAGGGTCGAAAGCGTTGTCGGGCAGGGAACCCGGGTGTTATTTTCTATCCCCAAGCAATAAAATAGTTACGGAAACAGCGGCGGTATACTATAATATACGGTGGAGGAACGGTTATGGCGGGTTCGAAGATCCTGATCGTTGATGATGAAGTTGATTTTATCGAGGTTATGCGTATCCGGTTGGAAGCCAGCGGATATGAAGTTATTTCTGCCACTGACGGAGCCGCGGGATTAGAGGCTGCGCACGTATATAAGCCTGCGTGCATCATCCTTGATATCGGCATGCCCCATATGGACGGATTTTCTTTTGTTACGAGTATCAAACAAGTGCAGGAGTTGCGATCCGTTCCTATTATTGTCGTTTCTGCCCGGGGACATGATATGCGGGATATGTTTGAGCAGGAAGGGGTGTGGGATTATTTAGTGAAGCCATTTGATACACAGAAGCTTTTGGATATTATTCAAAAACGTATTACACCGTAGAGAGGATCCTCCCATGGGAAAGAAGAGAATTTTAGTCGTGGATGACGAAGTGCAGTTGGTCGAGATGATCCAGATGCGGCTAGAAGCCAATGATTTTGAAGTAAGCACTGCGTATGACGGGCAGCAGGGGCTTGATGCGGCGCGCGCCCAGCAGCCTGACCTGATCATCCTTGATCTTATGCTCCCGAAGATGGATGGCTATAAAGTATGCCGCCTGCTTAAATTCGACGAGAAATATAGACACATACCGATCATTCTTTTTACTGCCCGCGCCCGGGAACAAGATAAACAATTGGGCGAAGATGTTGGGGCCGATGCATATGTGGTAAAGCCTTTTGAACCCGAAGCATTGTTATCGACGATCAGTCGGCTGTTGGAAAAAAGAGCATAGGAAGGAGCTGCGGTATGACTGCCTCTAAAAAGATCTTGGTAGTTGATGATGAACCTGATTTGGTTGATTTTGTGCGTCTTCGTTTAACGGCGAGCGGTTTTGACGTGGTGACAGCGGCTGATGGCGAGGAAGCGATCGAAATGGTCAAAAGAGAATACCCGGATCTTATCATTCTCGACATCCTGTTGCCTAAACTCGACGGCCATAAGGCTTGCGAGATCCTGAAGAAAGATCCGCGTTTTGCGGCGATCCCGATCATTATGTTAACGGCCAAAGATCGGGAAGAGGATATCCTTTTAGCAAAGAAGATCGGCGCTGATGCCTATATCACCAAACCGTTTGACGCGCAGCTTCTGTTATATGATATTAAAAAATTAATGAAATAGCCTTTGGCGCTTTCTTGGGCCTAGCTTAGAAGAGGGGTGCACGTGGCTCGATTACCGGTTGATATGCTGGTTTCAAAGGGAGTTATTACCGCCGATCAACTGCGCTTGGCGCAGGAGGAGTCGGCAAAAACCGGACTGAGCGTCGAGAAGTCGCTGGAGCGGCTCGGTTTCATTGCGGAAGCTGATAGCGTGCGGATATACGCCGATTTGATCGGCGTGCCGTTTATCGATCTTTCCGACTATCTTATCGATGTCGATGTTATTAAATTGATCCCCGAAGCTGTAGCAAAAAAATGTAAGGCAGTTCCCCTTTTTAAGATCGGCGGTTCTTTAACGGTTGCCATGAGCGATCCTCAGGACATAATGGCGCTTGATGAGATCCGCGATCGTAGCGGTATGGCGATGATCGACGCAATGATCGCTACCCCGGAGGCGATTCAAAAAACGATCGATCAGTATTACGGCGCGATCGGCAGCGCGAAAGAACTCGTCGCGGGGCTGACTCCTGAAAAAATGGAGGAACACGCGCGCGCCGGCAAGGGGATGGCTGAGCTTGTGGAAGAGGCGCCTGTTATCAGGCTGGTAAATTTACTGATCGCCCAAGCCGTGAAAGACCGTGCTTCGGATATCCATATTGAGCCGGCAGAAAATAATGTTTTGATCCGGTATCGAGTCGACGGTATTTTACACGAGATCCAGCAGATCCCGAAACATTTACAGAGTGCTTTGATTTCGCGTGTCAAGGTCATGGGGCATATGGATATTGCCCAGACGCGCAGCCCGCAGGATGGGCGTATCCAACTGAAGATGGAGGGTCGAAGCCTTGATCTGCGCGTTTCATCTTTTCCGACGATAAACGGTGAGAATATCGTTATCAGGATTTTGGATAAGTCTTCGGTCATTAAGGGCTTGGGGGAATTAGGTTTCGGAAGCGACCAGCTCAAGCTTTTTGAGAAATTCATTCGGCGTCCCAACGGTATTATCCTTGTTACCGGCCCGACGGGTTCGGGTAAAACGACGACGCTTTCCGCTGCCCTTTCGACCATCAACAGTATCGAAAAGAATATCATTACCATCGAAGATCCCGTTGAATACGAGATCCCTCTTATTCGTCAAACACAGGTTAATCCGAAAGCGGACATCACCTTTGCCAGCGGATTACGCAGTATTCTTCGGCAGGATCCTGATATCATCATGGTGGGAGAGATCCGTGATCGGGAGACCGCGGAAATAGCGATCCAAGCATCGCTGACCGGGCACCTTGTCCTTTCAACGTTACATACCAATGACGCCGCAAGTTCCCTGACACGGCTTATCGATATGGGGGTTGAACCCTTTTTGATTTCCACATCGGTCATCGGCATCCTTGCGCAGCGATTGGTGCGGGTGATCTGCCCGAAATGTAAAGCCACCTATACCCCATCGGCGGAAGTATTAAAGGACCTGCATTTTGATCGCCCTCTTGAGTTGTATAGAGGTACCGGATGCATGCATTGTAAGAATTCCGGGTATGTCGGGCGCATCGGTATTTTTGAATTGCTGGTTATCGACGAATCCATTAAGAATATGATCGTATCGCGGATGCCCGTGCATGAGATCCGTAAAAAAGCGATGGAAGCAGGTATGCGCACGTTGTATGAGGATGGCATTGAAAAGATAAAAAACGGTATAACGACCGCTGAAGAAGTCCTTCGGGTCATCGAAGAGACCTAACATAATAGAGGCAGGCACATGGCGACATTCCGCTATAAGGCTCGTGACAAATATTCCCGTCTGGTTTCCGGTGTAACGGACGCCGATACGAATGATGCTGCCGCGAAAAAACTTTCCGACATGGGGTATGTTCCGATAACGATCGTTGCCGTTCGCCAGAAAACGGCTGCCGAGCTTCTCTCGCGTTTTCAACGGGTGAGGCTTGAAGAGCTTAACACCTTTACCCGGCAAGTTTATTCTCTGCAGAAGGCGGGGATTTCGCTCGTCGCAACGCTTGAATCTATTTCGCAGCAGACAAAGAGTAGTTATTTCAAGGGGGTTATTGATTCGCTTACCGGAGAGATCCGCTCAGGAGCAAGTTTTTCGCAGGCGCTTAAGAAGTATCCGAATGTCTTTAGCGCTATTTATGTGAGCTTGATCAGGGTCGCGGAGACCAGCGGTAACTTGGTCGCGGTTCTGGAGCGTTTAACCGCTCTGATTGAGCAGGATATTGATACGCGCAGCAGAATAAAGGCTGCGACCCGGTATCCTATGCTTGCGTTTGGGGCATTGTGCGTAGGTTTCCTGATCTTGATAGCGTTTGTCATACCCCGGTTCGCCTCGATTTACGGGCAGTTTAATGTGGAATTGCCTTTGCCGACGAGGATACTGATTGCGGTCAGCGTTATGCTGCACACCTATTGGTATTATTGTATCGTCGCTGGTTTGGGCGTTTGGTTCGGATGGGACAGGTTCCTTCGCACCCGCGTAGGTCGTTTACTTTGGGATCGCGTTTTATTAAAAGCGCCTGTGTTTGGACCGCTTATTTCAATGCTCATTATTTCCCGTTTTTGCAGGGTCACCGCTCTTTTAATGAAGAGCGGAGTATCGATCCTTGAGACACTTGATCTTGCCGCCGGTTCTTCGGGCAATGTGGTCATCGCCGGACCGATCACGTTGACCGACCCACTGCCTGCCGGG
>CAZJJL010000139.1:0-4703 GCA_964546325.1 uncultured Planctomycetales bacterium
CATCGATGTGTATCATGTCTGCGCCCGCATCTTCAACGCGTTTTATTTCCCTGTCCAAGCAACTGAAATCAGCGGAAAGAATCGATGGTGCAATTCGTATTTTCATAAATAAAGTTTCCTCTGTCTAATGTATGTGTGTACCGATTCCGGCACTAAATACCGGAAGGAGGCGCCTTTTTTGATGCATTGACGGACCTCAAAAGCGGAAATATCGACCGCGCGTATCGCTACGGTCTTGATATACGCCGGTATTTTTTCCAGGGGGTACCCCGGGCGTGTCGCCACGACGAATTTAACCATGGATAAGATCGTGGTAAGGTCTTTCCATTCATCAAGATAGTTCAAGAGATCAGATCCGGTAATGAAGTAAAGCTCATCATGCGGGTATTTTTGTTTAAATTCCCTGATCGTATCGATCGTGTACGACAATCCCAAACGTTTAATTTCCGTATTGGAAACCGAGAAGTGCGGATTTCCCCTGATCGCGCGACGAACCATTAAAAACCGAGCCCGCGCTGAAGCGATATCTTTGTTTTTTTTATGCGGCGGTAAGCGCGCCGGAACAAAAATGATCTTTGCAAGGCGGAGTTTTTCGCGTATTTCTTCCGCGAGTATCAAATGCCCTATATGGATCGGATTGAATGTTCCTCCTAAAATGCCTATTTTCATGTGCGCACCTGACCGTTGCCATAGATCATATATTTATACGTGGTCAGTTCCTCAAGCGCCATCGGACCGCGCGCATGCAATTTATCGGTCGAAATACCTATCTCGGCTCCAAGCCCGAACTGGTTCCCGTCGGTAAAACGCGTCGATGCGTTAACATAGACACATGCGGAATCAACGCGCTTAAGGAATTCCTGGATGTTTTGGTAGTGCTCGGAGATAATACTGTCCGAGTGATGCGAGCCGTACGTATTAATGTGCGTTATTGCTTCCGCAAGGGTGTTTACTACTTTTACCGATAGTATCAAATCAAGGTATTCCGTGCGATAATCCTTTTCCGTAGCCGCGCGTACATTCTTTACGATCTTTCGGGTCACGGGACATCCGCGGATCTCAACACCTGCTTCTTTGAACTTTTTGATCATTCCGGGAAGAAAACGCGCCGCAACATCGGCATGGACCAGCATGCATTCCATTGCATTACAAACACCGGGCCGCTGCACTTTTGCATTAAAACAAATATCCTGCGCCATATTTAAATCGGCATAGTCATCGACAAACACATGACATATCCCTTTATAATGTTTAATTACCGGTATGCGGGAATGTTCCATGACATGTTCAATAAGCCCTTCTCCTCCCCGCGGCATAACCAGATCGACATATTCATGGAGGCCCAAAAGCTCATCGACCGCTTTACGGCTGCTCGTAGAGAGTAAATTGATCGCTCCTTCGGGAATACGGAATTGATGAAGTACGCTTTTAAGTACTGCGTATATTGCGCGATTTGACGATAATGTTTCGCTTCCACCGCGTAAGATCACCACATTACCCGACTTGAAACACAAGGCAGCGCAATCTGACGTGACATTCGGTCGCGATTCGTAAATTATGGCAATGACCCCGATCGGCGTGCGAACTTTATGTATCCATAGGCCGTTTGGCCGGCGCCATGCTTTCATGACCTCTCCGATAGGATCAGGTAACGCAGCGATTTGACAGAGAGAATCAGCCATTTCCCGGATACGCTTATCGGTCAGCGTCAAACGGTCGATAAAAGCTTTCGAAAGGCCTTTTTTGCGGGCGGCAGAAACATCAGCCCTATTAGCTTCCAGAATGCTTTTGGTATGGCTCACCAGCGATTCGCTCATGGCCAGCAATATCTCATTCTTAGTCTCAGCCGATAACGTAGGAAGGCACGCAGCAGCTTCACGGGCTTTTGTTACGATATCCAAGACTTCTGCACTGATCTTTTGCGCCATAGGTTACTCCGTAAAAACAATATTATCGCAATGGATGATCTCTTTATCGAAATGTTGTCCGCATATCTTTTCAAGGTGTTTACTGGAAACCCCGGCCTTTCCTCGTGCAAATTCGATTTTCAGTGGATCGACGATACTGATGATATCGCCTGCTTCAAAGGAGCCGCGCACACCGGTAACGCCGACCGACAACAAACTTTTGTTACTATATAATGCTTTTTGCGCTCCGGAATCGACGGAAACTATTCCTTTGGGTTTTGTTCCGTATGCGATCCAACGATCCTTTTCATTCAAATATCCTTGTTTCGGGATAAATAAGGTGCCGAAAGCGCCCGGCTGACGGACAGAAGCATCGATAATGCCCGGCCTTTTGCCGTTTACGATAACGCAAGGAATACCCGAATTGACCGCAATTTTTGCCGCCTCGATCTTCGTGATCATGCCGCCGACGCAGTGCTTTTTATCGGTAGGGCAGGCCAGCTGTTTTATCGCATGGTCAATTTTATCTACGACTTTAATCACCTTTTTTTCGCGGTCCCACAATCCGTCAATATCGGATAAAATGATCAATAAATCGGCTGAGATAAGGCTTGCAACGAGCGCGGAAAGCTTGTCATTATCACCGAATTTTATCTCTTCGGTTGAAACGGTGTCGTTTTCATTAATGATCGGTACGGTTTTTAATTGTAAGAGCGTATGGATCGTGTTCTTCGCATTTTGATACCGTGCGTGATTAGCGAAGTCTTCCCAAGTCAAAAGAAGCTGTGCGGTTTTTAACGCTCCTTTAAAGAATTTTGCGTAAGAATTCATTAAATCGGTTTGACCGACAGCCGCAGCCGCCTGTAAATAAAAGAGCTCTTTCGGCCGTTCCTTGAGCCCAAGATGATGCATTCCCAGTGCGATGGCGCCGGAGGAAACAATGACTACTTCGTGTCCTTTAGTGACCAGGCCCGTAATCTGTCCGGAAATGCCCTTAAAAACAGCCTCATCAATGCGCGCTTGTTCTTTACAAAGAATGCTTGAGCCTATTTTAACGACGATACGCTTATATTTTCTTTCTGATTGCCTCAATTAATTCCTCCATCCCTTTATTCTCAAGCGCCGAAATAGGGATAACCGTACGTTTAACTTTTTCTTTGAACCGTTTCAAATTCTTTTTTGCATCAGGCAAATCCATTTTATTGGCGACAATGATCTGCGGCTTTTTTGATACGTCTTGTTTGTAATTCTTGAGCTCTTTATTGATAGCCTGATAATCCGATAACGGGTCTCTCCCTTCCATTGCGCCCATATCAATAAGATGCACGAGAAGTTTTGTACGCTCAACATGTCGAAGGAACCTATCCCCGAGTCCTTTTCCTTCCGATGATCCTTCGATTAAGCCGGGGATGTCGGCAATAACAAAAGCATCTTCCCCTGCGCCGACTACACCGAGAACCGGTGATTTTGTAGTGAAAGGATACGCTGCTATATCCGGATGCGCGTTTGAAATATGCGAAATAAGCGTTGATTTACCGGCATTAGGGAATCCCACTACACCGACGTCAGCGATCAGCTTCAAATCAAGGAGCAATTCGCGGGTTTGTCCCTCTTGACCGGGCATCGGCTCTGTTTTATAACGGTTACCTCTTCCTCCTCGTCCTCCGTGAGCAGCGATTACTTCATCGCCGTTGCCAGCTAGATCACGCAAAACGGCGTCAGCATTGTAATCTTTAACGACGGTTCCGCAGGGGACCCGGATAATGATCGGATCAGCGTCTTTACCCCGTCTATGTTTGCCGGATCCGTGTTCTCCTGTTTTCCCCCGAAATTCCCGGTGATATTGAAAGTCTAGCAGCGTATGAAGATTACGATCAGCGCGCACAATGATATCTGCGCCGTTTCCGCCATCTCCTCCGTCGGGAACTCCGTCACGCTGGTATTTATCGCGGTAAAAACTGCGGCAACCGCGTCCTCCGGCCCCGGCTACGATCTTGATTTTAGCCTGGTCAATGAACATGGTGTTAGGAGAGCTTAATATCCTTGATCTTAAGCTCCGTCAATTTCTGCCGATGTCCCTTGCTGGTATGCGATGATTTTCGACGGCGATATTTGAAGGAAATAACCTTATCTCCCATCGTCTGAGAAACGACCTCGGCTAAAACTGCGGCGTTCTTAAGATAGGGCTTGCCTACTTGTAACGTATCGTCAGCGGAAACCAGGAGTACCTTATCTATAGAGATAGCATCTCCTTTTTGTGCTTCCTGTTTTTCCACACGGATAACTTGATCTTTTTGCACCGTGTATTGTTTTGCCCCAACTTCAATTATTGCATACATTTGTGAACCTCCTTAAGGTTATATTTATCCCATTTTAAAGAAAATAAGCATACCATATAATTTCAGCTTGGTCAAGGGAAAACAAGCTTTAGACAAGATGAATCTCGTATTCACTCAAGAGACCATTGTTTCTCTTTTTAGTAGCATTTCCCAGCTCAGAATTGTTATGAGCGGGTGAGCCTTCATTACAAGATAGCACCCAAAAAAAGCAGCGTCCCTATATCGGGGGACCCCTGCTTTTTTAAAATCTTGCTATTTCTCTCAACGTTCGCTAAAAGGGACCTGTCTCTCATGATCTCGTCAATAACAGCCGGATTGAGGGTCAGGTTAACTTCTTTCAGCGTTTTATCTTTGAGGTAGCGTTTCAATTCCTTAATCGCATGAATCGATACGGTCAACGGAGAACGAACCTTGCCCTTCCCTTGGCAATAGGGGCAGGGCTGCAACGAAACACTTT
>CAZJJL010000140.1:0-4622 GCA_964546325.1 uncultured Planctomycetales bacterium
GGCGCTGGACGAAAAACTGGAATATCCCGACAGACGCCAGCATCTCGTGGCGTTTTTTGCTGTCATCGGGATTGATAATAGCCCAATGGTAGTCCTTTATATTGCACTGCAGCTGCGTTTGAAGCATTTTAGCGCCGGGCAATTGGAAATTATTCACGTTACTTAATCCCAAGGTGCTCAAATACGTTTTTCCGTTGACCGTAACATAATTATAATGCATGGGAAACGCAACAGCGGCTTTTTTGAAATGGAAGGTCGGCTGGATCGGAACATCATAACTCATGATATTATAAAAATGCAAGTCGAACTGCCTGGTGCCGTAAAACGAATATCCGGTCTTAAGCGAAAAGGAATCTGTCGGCTTAAAGGTATAGTCGCCCTGCGCTGTAAACGCATGCCGCCAGTCTTTATCCTTCTTAACATTCGTCGCCAAAAGATCGTCTTCCGGACGGAAGACGACGTTCGTATCATACTGCACCGCATATCCAAGAGAACCGTGGAACGGTTTTTCCGCGTCTTCTTTGCGCGTTAAAACATCGATATATTCGTTCGCAAACCCCGCCAGATCAGTACCCGGCTCCCTGGTAACGATCTGTTGAAAGAAATCCTTGGCAGATCCGTAATCTTTCATCTGCATAAGCGCCATGGCTTTTTGATACTTCACCGTCTGCGCAAGCGATGGATCGAGTTTTTGCGCTTCATCAAACGAAGCCAGGGCAGCCGCTGGATCCTTACTCTCTTTTAAAAGCACCAACCCTTTGAAAAATGCGGTCTGCGCGGGGCTTATCGACTGTTGTTCGGCAATTGCGATCCATTTCTTGGCAGCATCGATCTGATCGCATTGATAGAGTAAATCAATAAGCTCAACAAGCGCATTCTTCAAGGTAGGCTGCAACGAAACGGCAGCGATCAACGGATCTTTCGCCTCTAAAAACTGCTGCAAACGTTTATACGTAAGCCCCAGATAAAAAGCGTATTCTGCTGATTGAGGATTTTCCGTACTCAGCTCTTGAAAAAGCGGAAGCGCTTCTTCATAATTTTCATGTTGAAAAAGCCAGCGCGCTTTATCGATTTTTTCTTCTGCGTAAACGATTGACGGGGAAAAGAATAACGAGGTAAAAAAGGGAAGGATGAAGCTTATGAGACACACGAAAATAAGTTTTTTATTTTTGATAACAGTCTCCTCTCTAATGAGTTACGATAATTTATTATATACAACAGGGCGGGAATAATCAATATGATTTTTCATGTTTTCACAGCGCCTTCCATACAACCATGCTCAAACAGGGTTGCTGCGCATAAAAACATTGTTAATTTAAAAGTTACGCTTATAATAAGCTTAACAGTGAGGAGACAAAAAAACACGCCATTATGACCATCACCTGCGGTTTTTTAAAAATAATCCTGCGCGTACCCGCTGCGCATATAATAACTGCTTGGCTTATCCGAATCTTATGCACATACCCATACGCCCGGAAATGGTTAAACATCTGCTACAATTCATTAAAACCTCGAGAAAAAATCCTTTTTTACCATTATTTTGCCAAAATATTTCGCAGCCATGACAGGCGCGTCAGCAAAGGAACCTGGACTGTAACATTCCTGAATAAACAGATCGTCGTTCCTTTTTCCGGAACACACATGTGGCTGGAGTGGGACCTCGCACTCTCGATCCTCGGACATGAGCCGGAAATAACCGTAACATACAAAACCTTACTTATGTCAAAAGTACGCCCGACGCTTTTTTTCGATATCGGAGCAAATTACGGATTGCACTCATTACTCTTCCTGACACACGGGATTCCCACGGTTTCCTTCGAGCCTAACACAGCCTGTCATGAAACATTCAATATGCTCTGTCAGGCTAATACGGTTACTAGCGATCTTCAAACGATCGCGCTCAGCGATCAGGAAGGAACCGCCGAACTTTGGTTCCAAGAAAAAGAAACCTGGGCAGGCACGATCATCACCACCCCGAAAGACGGAGTGTTGCCAAATCCTTCTCTTAAAAGGCTTCCGGTCAAACAAATAACACTCGACGCCTTCATCAGTAAGACCGGATACGCGCCACAGCTCATCAAGATCGATACGGAAGGTTTTGACCTAAAGATTTTACGGGGAGGGATGAAAACGCTGTCTACAGCGAGGCCATTCGTTATTTTTGAAAGCTTTCGCGACGCTACCCGCAGCGATTTTTTTGACTTCTTCAAAACTATTGGTTACTCTATATCTTCTTTACCTGTCTTGCAAGGAATACCGTTAAAAGCCATGGATCCCGAGCAGTTCAACAATAACCCGCCCGTAAATTACCTGGCTTTCCCCGACGAATTTCTCCTACAGTGTCTCTAAAAGAACACCTCTCTGCTGAGCCAAGACTTGCTGCATAAAACACGCCGCAGCATTCTATTGCTTACCGCATATATACAGAAACTCATCCGGGTCCAATCCAAACCGCTTCACCATATCCGCAGGTATCATACGCACAAACGCATCAATGTTGACGGAAAAACCGGCTCCGGCCAAACGTTCGGCATAATCCCGGCCATAGATCCGCAGATGATCTTCCTGGCCAAAAACAATCTTGCGCTCTTTTTTCGATGTAACCGAAGGATCCTCGAGTGTCGCGGCGCGCGCCTGTTCAACCGGCGACTGAATGATCGCCCATCCGCCCGGTTTTAAAACCCGGTACAACTCGGTTAAAGCAACGCGATCATCGCAAACATGCTCAAGAACATGATAACAGATAATGCTATCAAAAGAGTCATCCGCAAACGGCAACTGCTGCACATTAAGTTTTATATCGGCCGCCGGATCCGTAAGATCAGCGCTCACATACGTAAGATTCTGCATACGCTTACATGCGTTCCGGAAAAACTCCATCGGACCGATATCTAAAACAACGAGTTGGTCTTTAAAGAAACCGGTTTTCTGACGCAGGTAAAGCCATAAGAGACGATGCCGCTCCAACGAACCGCAGTACGGACACAAAGCATGGGGACGAGGATGGACACCAAACGCAAGAAACGCGCGGAACGATCTACTGCAGCAAGGACAAAAAAAACGCGAGCCGGCATAATACAAGGCCTTAACCTGATGATACGCGCTCTTTAAAAGCGTAACACAAGCATTCAGGAGCATTTTCTTTGCGATTTTTTGTTTTTTCATGAAAAGACGCGATCCGGGGAGATAAAACTTACGCGCATAGGAACAGATACATAAACATACCCCTACCCATACAACGCCAAATACTTTTTTATTAATCTCAAAAGATCCTTGAGAGCGACCGGTTTCACGATATAATCTGTCGGCCTATATTTTTCCGCCTCAAAGATATCTTCAGTCCTGCCTTTAGCCGTAAGCAAAATAACCGGCATTGAACACGTTGACGACTCGGACCTTAACTGCCGCAATACGCTCAGGCCGTCCATGTCAGGCATAATGATATCTAACAGTATCAGATCAGGTTTCCGGGAAAAAGCTTTTTCCAGGCCTTCAGGCCCGCTTTGAGCGGTCATAACTTCGTATCCGTAACGCTCTAAGCTTTGTTTCAACAACGATACGACTTCGATATCGTCATCAATAGCCAATATTTTATAGGTAACCTTATCTAAGTCTTTGCCCATGGTTTTATTATACCCTAACCCAAAAGAAATACCAGCGAAACGCGCTATAGCACTCCAAAGGCATTTTGGGGGATCCACGCTAAGAAATCACCGATACCTTGCACCACTCCTCCTTCAAAAGGTACACTTTCCATCTCAAGCCTAAGACACTGTCCTTCTCAGCTCGGAAAGCGTCTCAACCTTTATATGACGAGGCAAAACTCAGCTCTTGAAGCAACCCGGGAAGGAGTTCCTTATAAAGATGCATCCCTGCATGCTTCCGGCAGAGATACTGCAGGAATAACGGAGATTTCTTATTGAGGAACTCCGGATAATGCACCGGGTGTTTTTTAAAACGGCTCTCCCAGCAAACCCAATCTTCCAATATTGTAGAAATCTTAACACCTGTCATTGCATGAAACGCAAAAAGCGTTTTTTGGAATACCTGACTGTCATAAAGCCTGTCCATTGCATAGCAGAGTTTTTCAACCCTGCGCACATCCTCTTGAGTCATATCAAAACTCTGTGAAGCAAAGTAAGGCGGATGCCGGTCATATACAATGCCATACCGAGCCGCTTTTTCGCGCAACGCAGTGCCGTTGAGCATCGCCAAGCGAAAAATCACCACTTTTGCCGGACGCAATGAATACAGCCAATCAAGAGAATCCATCAGATTTGCGTAACTTTGGTGCGGAAGAACATCGATAAGCTGGATCTCATACGAAAGATTATATGCGTTCAGCAGCCTGACACCTCTTTGAAACTTCCTCTTATCAAATGCGCGGTTGATCGCGCGCAATGTTTGCAGGTTCGTGCTCTGGATCCCGATCTCGATGTTACCGGCTTTCGCCTTATATAACAACTCCGCCATCTCTCTATCCACTAATTCCATCTTTAATTCAACGTGCAGCTGACTTCCCTGGTTATAGCGGATAAAGATCCGTAATATCTCTTTTGCCCGGGATGGATCGGCGTTAAAGGTGGCATCCATAAGATACACTTCCCGCGGCTTGTAAGAAA
>CAZJJL010000141.1:0-4558 GCA_964546325.1 uncultured Planctomycetales bacterium
TTAGTTCGGGCATAGACAAGAGTATTAAAACCGTTAACGTAAGTTAATTTCCGGTCCACCGATAAACGTTTCTTTACCGTCTTCTATCAAAATAGCTTGTTCATCCGTAATTAAACGGATTCCATATCCGGTTTTTCCCATTATTTCTCGCAAATCATCATTCATGGCTTCTACATAATGCGGACGAACTAAATATGGAACAAATCCGAAGGCGCTAAAGTCCGTGACACCATACCAGTTTCTGCCTTTTTTAAGAGTCGCCAAAACGACGCTGGGAGTCAGAAGATGAGCACCCGAACTGCAGCCTACATACGCTAGCCCCTTATCCAATACATCCTTCACAATTTTTTCAAAACCGACTTCCCGGGCGTATTTAAGTAAATAAAAAGGATTTCCCCCTTCAACTTGAATGACATTCTTATCTTCAAAAAATGCATATATTTCTTCAGGTGTTTTATCCTTAATATCTATCTCCTCAAAATAGATGCCTTCATCTATCATATCTTGCCCATACTCTTCCATATACGCCTTGAAATTTTCATCCTGCGCGCCTTTAAGAGCAGTAGTTACTCTACCGATACGAAGTTCGTCTGTAGGTATGCCTAAGTGACTATACCCTTCTTTAATTAAAAACTTTTCTTTAGAAGCTAATAATATTTTCATCTGTTAATTTTTTCATTACCCCCGTCGCGCCGCATCAATGGCGGCGACGTCAATTTTCTTCATAGTCATCATCGCGTCAAAGGCGCGCTTGGCTTCAGCGCCGGCGGCGGACAATGCTTCGGTGAGCGTACGCGGCGTGATCTGCCACGATACTCCCCAGCGATCCTTGCACCAACCGCACTCGCTTTCCTTGCCGCCGTTACCGACTATCGCGTTCCAATAGCGATCGGTTTCTTCCTGATCATCAGTTGCAATTTGAAATGAAAAAGCTTCGCTTTGTTTAAAGGTCGGTCCCCCGTTCAGGCCCATACAAGGAATTCCGCAGACAGTGAACGCGACGACGAGAGCGTCGCCTTTTTTACCGTCAGGAAAATCGCTGGGCGCATACGCAACGTTGGATACTTTGCTGTCCGGAAAGGTGGCGGCGTAAAATTTTGCCGCTTCTTCGGCATCTTTGTTGTACCAAAGACAAATGGTATTTTTTGAAGTCATATAAATGATATTTAGTTACTTAAGTTGATTATTTAAATATTTCCGCCAGCTTGGCGCGGGTACGCGCGCCCACGGTGCCGAAGCCCGCCGATCCTTTTGCCGCAATCCCATACTTGATCTGAAATTTCTGAACGGCTTGTAAGGTCAGTGATCCAAAGTAGCCGGTAATTTTAGCCTCGGGATAAATGGAGGGATCTTTGGCCAGCAAGGTCTGCAAAATTCGCACTTCTTCATTAGTCATGCCTTGGCTAAGCGTTTTTGTAACAAGCAGTTTTTTAGGAACATTTTTTGGCGCCGCTTTAGCTACAGGCACCGCAGGCGCGCTGAGAACCTGCGCAGGCGGGTTTATTGCAAAAGTTTGCACGGGACTGGGCTGCCCCCATTTTGTATAAAATTTTACGTATACCGTATACGATCCGCTGGGACATATTCCGGAAGCGTCGCAGGGATTCCATTCGAATACGGATTGATACGGGATCAAGGAGGCATGCGTGAAGGCAGGCGAAGTTGAAAGCGCGACATACGCGATGTCCGCTCCCGCATTCGAGCTAACGCCGATATTCGAACTGTTTGCGACGGGAACAACCTTAAATTGAAATCCGTTCTCGGGGACAAGGGGCGCGAGATAGGCTTGAGGCGACAAACTGCTGCCCGCCGCAACAACTCGCACCGTGCGAATAACCTGATTCGCGGAATTCAACGACGAATCCGCGACGGAATAGGTGACGGTATAAGTGCCGGCTATTGCGGTGTTGACGGTGCTTTGCACAGTAATATTATCGGTTATGTTTCCGTCAACGTTATCAAGAGCCGTCGCTCCGGCGTCCGTATATGCATTTCCCACGTAGACTTCTGCCGTGGCATTGCCGTTAAGCGTAATCACGGGCGCAGTACGGTCGGTCGAAACGTAGCCTTGCGCCAAATCGCGGATCATGGAGGAAGGAAGCGCGCGCTCGTACACGCGGACTTCGTCAATCAAACCGTCAAAGTATTTCGCCGCGACGCCGTCCAATCCGTAACCGATGCGGGCCGTCGAGCTTGAATTCAAAACCGCCGAATGAGTACTGCCCGTCGCGTCGCTCGTGCCGTCCACAAAAAGCTCAACTTCCCTGGTCGCTTCTTTGCGCGTAACACAGACGTGATGCCAGGCGTCATCGGTCAGCACTGTGGCGCCGTTCACGGTCGCGTCGTATAAACCGCCGTTGCCGTAAGCGAGATGACCGTCCGAATCAATGCCGAAACCAAAATCATTGGCCAGGCCGGGAACTTCGGCATCAAAAATCGGCGCCGTTTCCCAATGATTGGTGCTGTTGCCGGGCGTAGCTGTTTTAATCCAGGCGCAAATGCTGAAATCATCGGCCACCGGCCGCGCCACGCTCACATAATTGCTGGCGCCGTTAAAACTCAAAGATCGCGGGTTTACGAAATGGCTAGAAGGAATCTCGGTTGAAGGAATCGGCGCGTCGCCATACGTGCCGTGATTGCCGCTTAGGCTAGAATCGCAGACGTCTTTGCCTCCGGGACAGGTGCCGGAAACCGTTTCGTCAAATTTCCAATGACCGACCAGGCCGAAGGAAAAGGGATTAGAGGGCGTTTGGGTAAAAGTGCTTGAAACAACAGTGGAGTTTCCGGCGGCGTCAATGCCCGCTAGATACAACGTCGGATTCAAGGTGCTTTGCGTTTGCGCAATGTCCGCGCCGTGACTGGCGCAATTCACGGTCGTATAGGTCAAACCGTCATAGGAATATTTGCAACTGGTGCTGTTGCCCCAGCTAACATTGGGGGACCAGGAACTGACCGTTTGTCCGTTGCCGGGAGCAGTGATTGAGAGAGAGGGGCCGGCGCCGCCGATCGTTAGCGAGGCGTCGTCAAACACTGTTCCATATCTTCCCGCCCAAAATTCCGCATCATCGCCTTCTTGCCGGAAATAAATATAACGCAAGCCGGAACCGTAATCCGTGAAAGTATGGGAAATTTCAGTCCAGATATGGTCGCCCGCAGCGTTCTGCGCTCCCGTGTCGAAACTGTCAATAACATCATGATTTTCATCACGGAGCTCAATGACAACTCTATACGCATCACTGGCATTCGGCCAATGCCCGGCTACAAAAGTACTTGCGGTAACCGAAGGTTCGTTGTCGAGCGCGCTCGCCGAATAGCCTTTAGCCAAGAGATCTATTTCCTGGCTCATGGTGTCCAAATTGTAAGAAGAAATAAAACTGTATAAACCGCTGTGCGCATAATCCCCGCCCGTTATCCACCAACCATCATCAAAGGTATTGGTCAGATTCCAACCGCGAAAATCAATGGTTTCGGCGCCGGGGTTCGTGAGAAGGTTAATCGCGGCCTGCGCCGAAGGCGCCAACCTAAAAAATCCTACTAAAAGCAGGATTGTCAGGACTGAAAATTTTAATACGTTTTTCTGCATCAAATTGCGTATTATTGCTAAGAGGATTATAGCACTTCCGTAAAATTATTTCTCTTTTATTATACCTTTTTAAAACCCAAAGCAAAAGACCGAACTGAATCGGTCTTTTTTGAGCCCATCACACTAAATAGCCGAGGCCTTCTTGCGGTTGGGCAATGTTGTCTTCCTGTTCTTGTGACTGATACTGGCAAATCCCCTGATCACGTACGCAATCAAGGTTGCTATAAAAAAGCAAAAGAAATGGACAAAGGCCATTTCAAGAAAAAACCTTGCGTCAAAAGGAGTCTTTGCTAACCCGTTAAGCCAGATGGCGTTAAGGCAAACAATAACCAGCCCATAGATAAGACTTGAAAACGCTGAATTAATAATGAAACGTTCAAGCCGCAGTTCCGGACCCATATAACCAATAGACAGCCCGGCTATAAGAGAAAAGCCAAACAGAATCCATAGCTCCGATAAAAACGGCGCGGTAAGCAGGTAGAGAAAAAAGGCGACGAGGCCGAGGGCGAAAGCCCACATATATGTTTTCATAGAGGAATATAATTTCAAATAAATATATTATATCATTTTCTTTAAAACCCGTCCCACCGTCTTCCAGGTGCGCGTGGTGATTTGTTTTCCGTGCTTCTTCTCAATACTGCTCATATATTTAGTAGCCTCCGTAGCATTTAGATCCAAGACAGTACATAGCTCTGCGCGGCGATCCTTAAAGAAAGTTACCACCAAGTAATTCGGCTTCTCGTCCTTAACGCCTTTAAACGGATTCTTTTTTACAAGTTTCTCAATCTCCTCCCGACTGCGGATAATAGTCGTGCTTGAAAACCCGAGCTTCTTCGGCAAGGCAGATTCTATTTTCTTTTCAAGCGCAGTAAAACTCTTGGACGGAGAATCAAATACGACATTACCGCTCGCAATGACAGTGGCGACGTTCGTAAAGCCAAGGCTTTCAAAAACCTCGCGCAACTTCTCGCCGCG
>CAZJJL010000142.1:0-1881 GCA_964546325.1 uncultured Planctomycetales bacterium
AATAGAATTCCGTTCTTCTTCGTTGAACTGCGCATCAAGAGAGTTTTAAGTAAAATAAGATTATTGGTATGGCAACCTAGGGAAGATAAGGCGCCCGATAACGTTTGGGCCCTTATCTTCTTATGGTAGAATATCGTAATTAAAAGGGCATTGTTTTTGAATTCATCAAAGACAGTGCCCTTTTATTTACCCCGCCAATAAAAAAAGCTTGACAAGAATAGCTCTATACTGTATATTTAAAAATGGAAACCATTTTCAATAGGAGCAATATGCCAAGAGGCGAGTGTCGAGGACAAGGTTGGTGGCACGGTAAGTTTAGAGGTTGCGGTTACCGTATGACTTTAGGACGGGAGGCTATTCTCGATGTCTTATCCAAGGCCGAAGATCATTTAAGCGCCGAAGATATCTATATGAAGATCCATCCAAAATATCCTAACGTAGGCCTTACGACTATTTATCGCACTTTAGATGTATTATCGAATGTAGGGATGGTATATAAGCTTGATTTTGGAGATGGGAGGGCTCGCTATGAGTTCGCCGAAGGGCCCAAGGGCGCCCATCATCACCACCATTTGGTGTGCACACAGTGTCATAAGATCATTGATTATACCGATTTTATAGATGATGAGGTAGAACTTCTTAATCAGACCGAGAAGGGATTGGGGCAAAAATATAACTTTAAGATCACCAATCACCTAATTCAGTTTTACGGAGTATGCAGGGAGTGTAGCGATAAGAAATAATCGCTATATTTTTTTCTCTATTAATGGAAATGATTTCCAGTAAAAGAAAGGAAGGTGGTAACGATGCCAGGATTTGACGGAACAGGACCGAGAGGTCAAGGAGCAATGACAGGCGGCGGAAGAGGTTATTGTGCTATGCCTGCCGGTGAGGTGGCAAGACAGGTTGGAGGAGGTTTTTACGGAGGAAGAGGCGGGGGTAGAGGAAGGCGTAATTGTTTCTACGCAACAGGTCTTCCCGGTTGGATGAGGGCGCAGAAGGGGATGCAGGCTTTCGGCGGGTCAAGTCGCACCTTATCAAAAGAGGATGAGCTGACAACGCTGAAAAACCAAGCGGAATATTTAAAAAATGAACTTGATGCGGTTCAGGCACGGGTTCAGGATCTAGAGAGCAAATAAGAAAGGAGCCGGTAGAACATGAGAGTCGGAGTCGTATTGGAAGATGAAAACGGAGTACATGGCAATGTCTGCGCGCATTTCGGACAGTGCAGGTATTTTTTGTTGGCGGATGTCGATAAGGATAAGAAAAAAATCGTTCATACGCGCATTGTGCCTAATACCGCAGTGCATGGCGGAGGCGGTTGTGTAGCGGTGGACGAGATCTTAAAGTATAAGATTACCCACGTTATTGCCGGCGGAATGGGCATGGGTGCGCAGCAGAAGTTTGCCCACGCAGGTGTTGAGGTATTCGGGTATTCAGGCAATGTGCAAAATGCGCTCGATGATTTCATGAATAATGCTTTGGGCGGGCTTGATGCTTGCAAGGAACACGGTGACGGCCATGGCCACGGTGGCAGTTGTCACTAAGGAAAAGGATTTAAAATGAAAATATGCATTACGTCAGAAGGGAAAACTTTGGATTCTAAGGTTGATCCGCGCTTCGGCCGATGTCAGAATTTTATTTTTTTTGACACGGACACAGAGAAATTTGAAGCGCAAGAGAATGCTAACGCGCAGTTTCAGGGAGGCGCGGGGATTCAGTCGGGACAACTAGTGGTTTCTAAGGGCGTCAAGGCAGTGCTTACCGGAAACGTCGGTCCTAACGCGCATCAAGTTTTATCCGCTGCTGGGGTGAGCGTTTTTACCGGAGTGTCAGGGACGGTAAAAGAAGCGATAGAGGGCTATAATAAGGGTCTGTATA
>CAZJJL010000142.1:1891-3052 GCA_964546325.1 uncultured Planctomycetales bacterium
AGCAGCGGATGCTCCGAGCGTCGGTTCGAAGTTCGGAATGCCAAACAAATAGGAGGAGAGATGGGAACTAAAGCAAGAGAGTTAGTCGGAGCAGATGTAAAAAAGATCGTAACGTTACTGAATAAGGCTTTCGCCGATGAATGGCTTGCCTATTATCAGTATTGGGTAGGGGCAAAAGTTGCCCGCGGCCAGATGCGCGGCGCGGTCGTAGGAGAATTAGAGCAGCATGCGGGCGAAGAATTAAAGCATGCCGGGATGCTTACCGAGCGCATCATTCAGCTAGGCGGTACGCCTATTTTAAGTCCTGAGGATTGGTATAAACAGACTAACTGCGGCTATGACGCTCCGAAAGACCCCAACGTTAAGGCGCTCTTGAAGCAGAATATTAAGGGTGAGCAGTGCGCGATTGAGACTTACAAAAAACTCGCTGATGCGGTTAAGGGCAATGACGTAATCACCTATCATCTTGCCTTAGAGATCATGGCGGATGAAGTCGAGCACGAAGAGGACCTTGAGTCGATTTTGGAAGACATGTCGGGAAAGTAGCTGCTTTGGAAGACGAGCTTTTAGCGAATCATAAGCGCTATCTAGAGCGCAAAGCATTATATAGCAGTCTTGGTTACGATGTCGATAAGGAGCGGGCCTTCATCTTAGAGAAGGCCCAGCCTCTTTACGGCGATATCTTAGAGGCCGGGACAGGTAAGGGCCATTTTGCGCTTGAGCTGGCAAAGGCAGGATATAGTTTCACTACCTTCGATATTTCGCAAACCGAACAGGCTTTTGCGAAATTGAATCTTCGTTACTTTGGTTTTGAGAAGCAAGTTGATTTCCGCATCGAAAACGGAGAAACACTAAGCTTTAAAGATAAAAGTTTCGACGTAGTCTTTTCCGTTAATACCCTCCATCATTTAACCAATCCCTATAAGGTTATCGATGAGCTTTTGCGTGTGCTTTCTTTTGAGGGAAAGTTCGTGTTAAGCGATTTTACAAAAGAGGGGCTTGCGCTGATGGATAAAATCCATGCCAGCGAAGGTAACAAACACGAGGTAGGCAAAACTACGTTATCCGATATAGAGGAGTATTTAATAGGCAAGGGCTTTAGGGTTAATAAGGCAAGCAGTGAATTTCAGGATGTCTTAATTGCTTATCACCAATTAATAT
>CAZJJL010000142.1:3062-4465 GCA_964546325.1 uncultured Planctomycetales bacterium
GGACAGGAAAGACTACGGTTGCGGTTAACTTGGCGCTATCGCTTAAGAACATTCAGCTTCTTGATTGCGACGTCGAAGAGCCCAATGCGCACCTTTTTATTAAACCGCGCATCAAAGAAGAATCAAAAGCGTATATTCCCGTGCCGGAAGTTGATGAGACAAAATGCAACTATTGCGGCAAATGCCGCGAGGTCTGCGCCTATCATGCGATTGCCGTATTGCCGGGAAGCGAAGGTAAAAAAGGAAGTGTTTTAATATTCCCGCATCTTTGCCATGGCTGCGGCGCCTGCAGTTTACTGTGTCTTCAATCGGCAATCAAGGAAGTCAATAAAGAGATCGGCGTTATAGAAATCGGAGAGAAAGACCATATGCAGTTTGTCCATGGCCGTCTTAATATCGGCGAGGCAATGTCCCCGCCTTTGATCCGGCAGGTGAAAAAATATATTAATCCCGCCAGGACAGTGATTATCGATGCCCCTCCCGGAACATCATGTCCCGTAATCACTGCGGTTAAGAGCAGCGATTTTTGCGTGTTGGTAACTGAGCCTACGCCTTTTGGATTGAATGACCTGGTCTTAGCGGTTGAGGTATTACGAAAGTTACAGATACCGTTTGGCGTGGTCATTAATCGCAGTGATATCGGAGACGGCAAGGTTGATAGTTATTGCAAGAAAGAGAATATTCCAATTTTGATGAAAATTCCCTTTAGTAGAGAAATAGCGGTTAGTTATTCCGAAGGGGTGCCCATAGTAAAAAAAGACAATTCGTATCAGGATAAATTCATTAACTTATATCTTAATATTTGCGGGATAAAGAATGAAGCAAATAGTCGTCATTAGCGGCAAAGGCGGGACCGGAAAAACCGTAGTCAGCGGTTCTCTTGCCGCGTTAGCCAAGAATAAAATCATGGTTGATTGCGACGTAGATGCGGCTGACCTGCATCTTTTATTGCATCCTACGATTAAAGAACGCCATGAGTTTAGAAGCGGACAAACCGCGGTTATTGACAAGAAGCTATGCAAGAAATGTGGTAAATGCATCCCCGTGTGCAGATTTGGGGCGATAAAGGATGATTATGTGGTTGAGCGTTTTTCCTGCGAAGGATGCGCTCTCTGCAGCCATATATGTCCGCATGGGGCTATTCGCATGGAAGAGAATGTGGCCGGAGAGTGGTTTATTTCCGATACTCATTACGGACCATTTGTTCATGCTAAATTGGGGATAGCCGAGGAGAATTCCGGAAAGCTGGTTGCAAAAATAAGGCAGATTGCTAAAGAAATAGCAGAGATGCAGGCGCTTGATTACGTTATCATTGACGGTCCTCCTGGCATAGGGTGCCCGGTTATTGCGTCCTTGTCAGGCGTTGACTGCGCTTTCATTGTGACCGAGCCGACGCTTTCCGG
>CAZJJL010000143.1:0-4458 GCA_964546325.1 uncultured Planctomycetales bacterium
CTGGCTTTTCTTAGGTTCATGGAGCGCTACGCTCAACATTCTTTTAGCGATCCCTACGTCGATCCTCGGCACGTTCTTTGTGATCAGGTTCCTTGGCTTTACGCTTAATACGTTTACGGTTCTGGGGTTATCATTGGCTATCGGCATTGTTGTTGATGACGCCATTATGGTTTTGGAGAATATTGTGCGGTACCGTGAGCGGGGGTATGGCAGGGTTGAAGGCGCTAGAGAAGGGGCCAGGCAGATCACTTTTGCTGCTTTGGCAGCAACCCTTGCGCTTATCGCGATCTTTTTACCCGTGGCATTTATGTCCGGGATCGTGGGGAGGTTCTTCTATCAGTTCGGTATGACCATCACTATTGCGGTTGCGCTTTCCTTGCTGGAGGCGCTTACCTTGACTCCGATGCGCTGCTCGCAGTTTTTGCAAGTAGGAGAGCGTCATTTTTGGCTTGGTAAAAAAGTGGACGGCGCTTTTAAAATACTTTCGGCGAAGTACCAGGGGTTGCTGCGCTTGATATTGCGGCATCGCGGGAAAGTGATATTCTGCGCAATCCTTATTTTTGTGGGGTCTCTGAGTATTGCAAAATTCCTTCGGTTTGAACTCGTGCCCGCGCAGGACCAAAGCATGTTTTTATGCCGCATGCGCACGCCGGAAGGCTCTTCCATTGAATTTACCGATGCGCGCATGAAACAAGCCGAAGCGTTTGTTGCCGCTCGCAATGACATTGACGGATATATGGCTATCATAGGAGGATTTGCCGGAGGAGATGTTAATACTGGAGTCCTTTTTGTAACTTTAAAGAAACCTAAAGATCGCCCTGTGGATCCTGGTATGCATCGACGTCTCTCTCAGGGAGATATTATGAAAATATTCCGTACGGAGCTTAATAAAATCTCCGGCATGAAAACGAATATTCAAGATCTCTCGCTTTCCGGATTTTCTGCGCAGCGAGGCTACCCGATTGAGTTTTCGGTGCGGGGACCGGAATGGGATAATTTAGCGGAATATTCGGAGAAGATCCGTTCCGAAATGGAAAAGACCGGTTTGATGATCGATATCGATACGGATTATCAGATCGCTGTTCCGGAGATCCGCGTTATTCCTGATCGCGCCAATGCGGATGCCCGCGGTGTTAGCATCGATACCATAGGCTCGACGATCAACGCGCTTATCGGGGGCGAGCGTATTGCCAAGTATACGAAAGAGGGCAGGCGTTATGATGTGCGCGTGCGTATGCGGACATCACAGCGTAGTAAAGTCGAGGATTTTAACCGTTTTTGGGTGTGGAATAACAGGGGCGAGCAAGTGCCGTTGCGCGAGATTGTTACGATCGAACAGAAGCCAACGCCGCTTTCTATCACGCGTAAAAACCGTGAACGCGCGATCTCGATCTTTGCCAACATGGCTCCGGGCGCTTCACAGGCCAAGATATTGAAAGAGATCAATGCGATCGCAAAGCGCACGTTGCCGGAGGGATACCACGTTGTTTTCAGCGGAAGCGCGCAGGCATTTCAGGAATCAACCGCAAGCCTTTTGTTTGTGTTTTGGCTGGGCATTATTGTTGCGTATATGGTCCTTGCCTCACAGTTCAACGATTATTTCCATCCGATAACTGTTCTTATGGCAATGCCGTTTAGTATTTCGGGAGCATTGCTTGCGTTGTGGATCTCGCGGCAGTCCTTAAATATCTATAGTATGATCGGTATGATCCTTCTCATGGGGCTCGTCAAGAAAAACTCGATCCTTTTGGTTGATTTTACCAACCAGCTTCGCGCGCAAGGGCAGAAAACAAAAGATGCCCTTCAAAGCGCATGTCCTGTTCGTTTGCGCCCGATCTTAATGACTTCGTTGGCGAATGTTGTCGCTTCGGTGCCTCCTGCGTTAGCGTTGGGTCCCGGTGCCGAAACGCGCGTTCCTATGGCTATTACCATTATCGGCGGTGTCGCTGTCTCAACGCTGCTTACCTTGCTGGTCGTTCCGTGTGTATATAGCTATCTTGCTCAGTTGCCATGGAGCAGTAAATACAATGTTGATCCTCTGCAAGAAGCAAAAGTTTGATTCGGTAAAAGATCGTATGCCGGCTCAAGCTTTCTGTTGCCAGGTTTCGGTTCTATTGCTTGCCATATCTTGTTTTGCATGAGACAATAATATTACGCGGCTCTGCTTTATTCATTTCTTCCGGGGGGAGGGCTGGAAGATACGCATGGAAAAGCAGCGAGAAAAATTCCTAGCTATCGTTTTGTTAACGGCTCTTGCGGCGAGATTGGTCGCATTAGTCATCGCGCTGTTGTCTGCGCAAGGCTCATCCTCGCCGGTCGTACTTCTCCCCGACTCTTTTAAGTATATCGATGCCGCAACGAATATAATGCGCGCCGGTGAATTTGCGCGCAATCGTCTGCCGAAATATTCTTGTCTCCCGGATATCCGTTATTTTTATCAGGGGTATCAGCGTTAGCCGGAAACATGTGGGGTGCTCTTGTCGCGCAGCTTATCATAAGCGTGTTGACGGCGTACGTGGTTTTTTAATCGCCGAACAGCTTTTTCCTTCCGCAAAACAAACGGCTCTTTACGCCGGACTTCTTTATTCCCTTGAACCACTCTCGATTCTCTATACGTGGCATGTTGTTCCGGAAACGCTTTTTACGTTTCTGGTCTGCGCCGGGGTTTATTTTTTTATCGCGCACATAAAAACACGGTCTCTCGCGCGCTTGATCGGCGCGGCTTGTTTGATCGCCGTGTCAGTGTATGTGAAAGTAACGAGCTATTATCTGGCTCTTTGTTTGGCAACCGGTTCTTTATGCTGGATGATGGGGAAAAATCGCCTGTCGATGTCCCGGATAAAACACCTGGTGCTATTTTTAGGTATCGTAATCTTTTCCGTAGGAGGTTGGCAGGTGAGGAATCAGGTCAAGACGGGGTTCTCCGGATTTTCGGCAATAGCGGCGTACAATCTGTATTATTTTGAAGGGGCTTCTCTTTTGGCAAAGCAGGAACACGTTCCTGTTTATATGATGCAGAAGCGGATGGCGGAATCTTTACCAGAGGGGTCAAATCAGGCAGCGTATTATCGTGTGCTTTATAGGGAAGGCATTGGACTGTTGCGTGCGCATCCCGTTGCGTATGCCGCAATATACGCCAGGGGATTCCTTATGACGTTCTTTGAACCGGTAGCAGTTGATTTTTCGAAATTTTTAGGATGGTATCCCGCGAAAGGAGGGCTGTTGGGGGTTGTTTTCGATAAAGGGGTATATGACGGCTTGATGCAATTAGGGAAAAAGTCACCCGGGATATTGTGGGGAAGAGTTTTCTTAGAAGCGGTGCTTCTTTTTTGTTTTTTTCTCTCGTTGGTTGCTTTGGTCCGTATTCCTTGGCGTTCCGATCAAGCACTGTTCGTTTTTTGATATGCGCGGTCTATATATTCTTAAGTATGAGAGGTGGAGTGGCCGGGTATAGCAAATACCGGCACACGTTTATGCCTATTCTTTGCATCTTGACCGGGTATGCGGTTGCTTTGAGATCGAAAATATGCAAAAGACGCTTAAGAGATGGTGTTCAGGGCATGTGTTAAAAAATAGGGGGAATACATGAAAAAGATCCTGATCATTGACGACGAAGAAAGCTTTTGTTCCTTGGTAAAATTGAATCTGGAGCGATGCACCAATTGGAGTGTCTCTGTGGCAACGAATGGTTCTGATGGGATAGCGTTAGCATGTTCTCTGAAGCCGGATCTTATCCTTTTGGATCTTTTAATGCCTGGGATAAGCGGATACGACGTCAAAAAGACGCTGAAACATAATCCAATAACACGGAATATCCCTATAATACTCTTAACCGCCTTAAGCGTAGAAGAGGCCGAGATTATTACGCAGGATTGTATTGAGGACTATCTTGTTAAGCCTGTTAGCCTGGAAATGCTTAAAAAAACCGTTGAGAAGCTTTTATCCGTTACGGATAGCGGGGGCATTGGGCATTCCTCAGAATAGTCGGTTCGAATTATGTATTGACAAGGTGCGCTTGTCTCGGTAATGTGAATTAAGATGGGGGCGACTAGAAAACGCGGCGTTACGGTGGGATAATAGAGGACGCGCTATATGCTGAATAAAACACTGACAATCATGTTCATTGACGTGCAGGGGTATACGTTGTTGACTGCGCAGAAGAAGCGTCATGAGCAGCAATTGTTCGTTACGGAGTTACGGGAGTTCGTAGAAAAGCATGTCCAGGCTAAATCGGGAAAATTAACCAAGGCCATGGGGGACGGTTTCTTGGTCACGTTTGAATCTCCGACTGACGCGATATCATGCGGTATCGATCTGCAAAAAGAAATATCGTTGCGCAATAAAAATGTCCGTAATTCCGAGAATCTTATTTCATTCCGTATCGGCATGAGCACCGGCGAGGTCAACGTCGACGATACGGGTGATGTTTTTGGAGATGTGGTTAATATAGCCGCCCGC
>CAZJJL010000144.1:0-4444 GCA_964546325.1 uncultured Planctomycetales bacterium
GGGTTCCTTCCCCGACTGCATAAAGGAGGAGTAGTATTGAATTTTGGCTCGGCGGTCATTATGCCGGAAGTGTTCTTGAAGGCGTTGAATATGGCTCGTAACGTAGGGAATCAGGTAAAAGATTTTACGACCGTTAATTTTGACATGATCCAGCAGTATCGTCCCCAGCAGAATGTGGTGTCGCGGCCTGTTTTGGGGGGCGGAAAAGGATACAATATTATCGGTCATCATGAGATTATGCTGCCGTTATGGGCGCAGGCAGTTATAGAACGGATCCCCCGATGAAGATCTCTTCGTTGCCGAGGATTATTTCACGGTTTCCGCGCGCTAAGATCCTTGTTGTCGGAGACCTTATCCTTGACGAATATATTTGCGGGAGCGTTGACCGTATTTCTCCGGAGGCTCCGGTACCCGTTGTCTGGGCGAATAAACATTCGTATGTTCCGGGAGGATCGGCGAATGTCGCCAATAATATCAGCGCTTTGGGCGCATCAGTCACCCTTGTCGGGGTTGTCGGTAACGACGCAAATGCGCGTATTCTTGCTGCCGAACTCAAAAAGCGCGGTATCGTGACTAACGGGATCTTTTGTGAGCCTACCCGTCATACGACGGTAAAAACGCGTATCATTGCAGGGCATCAGCAGGTCGTGCGCGTTGATTGGGAACATCGTGATCCGCTGCCGAAAGAGTTAAGCAGGCGCATAGCCCGGTATATAACCAAGAACCTCGATTCTTTTGACGCGGTCATCATAGAAGATTACGGTAAGGGTGTTATCAATATGCAGCTTCTTGAGGGGCTTATCTTTTTGGCCCGTTCGCGCAAAAAAGTAGTGACCGTTGACCCGAAGGAGGATCATTTCCAGTATTACCGGGGAGCGACCGCGATCACGCCGAATCGCAAAGAACTTGAGAATGCGGTGCGTAATTTGCGCATTAAAGATACCTCGAACCGGTTTACTATTACGTCCGATAAATTATTTTCGGATGCGGAAATCGATAAGGCTTCCGCCGGAATACGCGAGTACCTTGATCTGGAATCGGTGCTGGTCACGCTTGGAGAGCACGGCATGAAATTGCTGGAAAGCGGCCGCATGACGCATATCCCGACGGTAGCGCAAGAGGTTTTTGATGTTTCCGGCGCAGGGGACACGGTCATTTCGACGTTCACTCTTGCGTTGGCCAGCGGAGCTTCGAAACTTGAAGCAGCGCATATTGCCAATTATGCGGCCGGCATTGTTGTCGGAAAAGTCGGGACGGCAGTTACCTCGCGAGAAGAATTGATACGACGTATCAATCCCCGTAGAAAAATATAGAGGACGTCGCGCGCGGAAAAAGGCCGGAAGGTCGTATTGTCCGCGGGTGCTCCAGAAAAGAGTGTATATGAAACAGGATAA
Source organism: uncultured Planctomycetales bacterium (assembly GCA_964546325.1). GTDB lineage: Bacteria > Omnitrophota > Gorgyraeia > Gygaellales > Profunditerraquicolaceae > DAONEO01. Next base: position 1,395 of record CAZJJL010000144.1, read on the forward strand.
AATGGAAGTTATCGGTGTAATCCCGGCGCGGTATAATTCAACCCGGTTCCAGGGCAAAGTGCTTGTTGATATCGCAGGCAAGCCCATGATTCAGCATGTTTGGGAGCGTGCGCGCCAGGCTATCGTTTTGGACGATCTTATTATTGCCTGCGATGATGAACGGGTTTTCGAGGCGGCAAAAGGTTTTGGCGCCAAGGTCGTTCTGACGGCAAAAGGGCATATTTCGGGAAGCGACCGGATCATTGAGGTAGTCAATCCGTTGGATGTCAAAGTGGTTATTAATATCCAGGCGGATGAGCCGTTGATCAATCCTTCCGTTATTGATACGTTAGCGCGCGCACTTTTGGATGATCCGAAAGTCTCTATGGCAACGATGATGCGCAAGATCAGCAACCCGCATGAGATCGTCGATCCGAATGTTGTTAAAGTCGTGGTGGACAAAAATAATTTCGCGTTATATTTTTCGCGCGCGGCGATACCGTTGCATGCTCCGAATTCAGACGTAGGGATGCCGGTGTATTATAAACATATCGGTTTGTACGGCTATACGAAGGATTTCCTTTTCGTATGTAAGAATTTGCCTGTCTCAACTCTGGAGAAAACGGAAAAGCTTGAACAGCTGCGGGTCCTTGAAGAGGGGTATCGTATTAAAGTGATCGAGACCGATTATAACAGTATCGGTGTCGATACGCCGGAAGATTTGGAAAAAGTGAAAGAGTATTTGCAGAAAAAGGAATAGCTATGCATCAGGTGGTTCTGAACGAAAAAATCAGGTTTGGAGATCCGCGTTCGGTCGTATTGATTGCAGGGCCGTGCGTTATCGAGTCCGAAAGCGCTTGCCTTGATACGGCGCATAAGCTTAAAATTTTGACGGCTCGGTTGGGGATCCCGTTTATTTTTAAATCAAGTTTCGATAAAGCCAATAGGCTTTCATTAGGTTCATATCGCGGCCCCGGCATTGCCAAGGGGTTGGCGATCTTAGCGAAGGTCAAGAAAAAGATCGGTGTTCCGGTTCTCAGCGATGTTCATTGCGTCAAGGATGTCGCTGCGTGCGCAAAAGTATTGGATATAATCCAGATCCCCGCATTATTATGCCGTCAGACTGATTTAGTTGTTGCGGTAGCAAAGACAGGTGCGATCGTCAATGTCAAAAAAGGGCAATTTGTCGCTCCCTGGGATATGGCGCCGATCATTAAGAAAATAGAATCAACGGGGAACCGAAAAATAATCCTCACGGAACGGGGGGTTAGTTTCGGATATAATAATCTGGTTTCAGACCTGCGCAGTCTCAAGATCATGCGTGATCTGGGATATCCGGTTATATATGATGCGACACACAGCGTGCAGCTGCCTGGCGGTAAAGGCGGATGCTCGGGAGGACAGCGTGAATTTGTCGCGGGGCTGTCGCGCGCTGCGGTCGCTTTCGGATGCGACGGGCTTTTCCTCGAAGTGCACGCTCATCCCGACTCTGCTTTGTGCGACGGACCGAATATGGTGAGCCTTACCGATCTGGAATCATTGCTTAAGCACGTTATTAAGATTAAATCCGTTGTTTCGTAAGGTGCCGGAAGGGGATATATGGATATCATTAAACGGGCGCGAGAAGTTTTAGATATCGAAGCATGCGCGGTGCGCGATATTAAAAAGCGGGTGAATGCCGATTTCAAAAAAGCGATCACGCTTATTCTTGAATGCAAGGGCCGCGTGGTGGTAACGGGTGTGGGTAAGACCGGTATCATCGGCCAGAAATTTTCCGCGACGCTTTCATCGACGGGTACTCCGAGCCTTTTTTTGCATTCCGCTGAGGCTATCCATGGGGATTTGGGAAGGGTGACCAAAGAGGATGTCGTTATCATGCTTTCTTACAGCGGCGAAAGCGAAGAGATGAAAAAGCTGTTGCCGGTCTTAAAGAAGATCGGATGCGCGACGATCTCGGTGACCGGCAATATCCGATCCGCAATGGCCCGGTATAGTGATGTGCGACTCGATGCTTCCGTTGTAAAAGAAGCGTGTCCGTTAGGTCTGGCGCCGACGGCTTCGACAACGGCGATGCTCGCATTGACCGATGCGTTAGCCGTTTGTTTATTGGAATTAAAAGGTTTCAAAGAAAAAGATTTTGCGCTTTTCCATCCGGGAGGCAGCTTAGGCAGGAAACTTCTTTTGACGGTCGCCGATATCATGCGTCGCGGGCAATCGAATCCGGTTGTCGCATGCGATACGCGTATATCCGAGGTTCTTATGAAGATCACCAGTTCCCGCGCCGGGAGCGCCTGCGTTGTGGATCCGAAAGGAAAGCTGGTGGGTATTTTTACGGACGGTGATCTGCGCCGGCATCTTGAAATCGACCCCAATCTATCGGTTCGCAAAGTAAAAGATGTGATGACAAAAGATCCGACTACGGTTTCGCCTGATATGCTTGCGGCGGAAGCAATGCGTATTCTGCAGGATAAGAAAATCGATGAAGTCCCGGTGATCGACTCCCGAAAACGGCCGGTCGGGTTATTGGATGTTCAGGATCTTTTGAGAGCAGGGGTCGTATTGTGATGGGGCTTTCTACCGTCGAGGCAAAGGCAAAAAAGATCAAAGTGCTTTTGCTTGATGTGGACGGAGTTTTAACGGACGGCCGTATTATCTATGATTCAAGCGGCCGTGATATGAAATTTTTCGACGTGCATGACGGGTTGGGAGTGCACGTATTGTCGAAAGCGGGTATTCCGACTATTCTGGTAACCGCCAAGAGTTCCCGGGTTATAAAACCCCGCGCCCGAGATATGCGGGTAGCGGAGGTTTTTGCGAATATTCTGCCGAAATCAGCGGTGCTTGAGAAAGTGATGAAAAAATACGCGGTTTCTCTTGAAGAGATCGCTTTTGTCGGGGATGACCTGGTTGACCTGTCTCTTATGAGCAGGGTTGGCTTGCCGGTTGCCGTTGCCAATGCCTGCGCTGAAGTAAAAGATAAAGCCGCGTATGTGACAACAAAACAAGGCGGTCGCGGTGCGGTTCGGGAGGTTGTCGAGCTTATTTTGAAATCACGCGGCGCCTGGGAAAAG
>CAZJJL010000145.1:0-4443 GCA_964546325.1 uncultured Planctomycetales bacterium
CGGTAATCCGCTGATCCCGGCGCTCATCATGCATGTTACGGAGCTTTCGGAGAACATCTCAGGCCTTCCGTTGACGGATATAGAAGCGCTTGGTTCTGACCATGTTAAGATCATAGAGAGGACAACAGTCCCTCGCATGCAGCTTTGGTTTCCCCAGGTTGCGGTCATAGTTTTTTCTCTTATTATCGGAACTATGGTCGGGGGAGCATTGGCATTAGCGGTTGAAATATCCGATAAGCGTTTTAAATATCCCAAGCAGATTGAAGGGATGCTTAAGATCGCCCATATCGGTAATCTGCCGTGCCATCCTCGCATCAGCCATTACCGAGTCTTGGCCAATCAGCTTTATTTCTGGATGAAGGACAAAAACGTAAAGACACTCATGTTTGCGGCGTCCGGCAGGCAGGAGGGAACAAGCACGCTTATTGACAAGCTGACAGATTCGCTTTCGGAAAAAGACCGTATCCGTATTCTTGTTCTTGATGCGAATTTAAAAGAACCCTATTTTCACCGGCATTATAATTTACGGGAAGCATTCGGTTTGATGGAGGTATTAGAGGAAAAGATACCGGTTAGCGAAGCGGTCAGTTCGGTCAGCAGGAATGTCGATGTTATGGTCGCCGGACGTTCTTTACTTGATCCTGTTTCACTTCTGAAATCCCAAAGAATGCAGGAGGTCTTAAAAGAACTGCGGCATCAGTATGATATTATTTTTGTCGATGCGCCGGCGCTGAGCCATTTTAAGGAGAGCGTTTTGCTGGCTCAGTATGTTGACGCCTCCGTGCTGGTATTAAATACCCAGAAGAGCTCCCGCAAGGCGGTTATGGCGGCAATCGAGCCTTTGACGCACAATAAGGTGAATTTTCTGGGATTTATATTGCTGAGTTGTGTTTCTTGATGGTAGAAAATTCGTCATTGCCAGGAGCCCCTTATGGAAGGGGACATTTTCCAAGCGTAGCAAACGATTTTTGCTCGAACAGGAAATTGCCCCCTGTTCTAAGCCGTGCGACGCGGCAATCAAAAAACGTGATTGCTTCGCGCATGTGCTTTTTTTTAGCGGGTAAATCGCGCTCGCAATGACGTGGATTCACAGAAGCGTGGCTTGACATAAGATATATTCTCAATTAAAATATGCACATGAACAAATTCGCACTCATACTTGCTGGGGGAAAAGGTACCCGTTTATGGCCGCTTTCGCGGGAGAACTATCCCAAACAATTCGTTGAATTTAAAGACGGCTTATCCCTTTTTCAGCTTACCATAAAACGCCTCCTATCGACATTTAATCCCGGCGATATTTATGTGATCTCCTCGTCGGCGTATAAATTTACGCTTTTTAACCAGATCGAGCTTCTCCCGGGGCTTAACAAAGCGCATAAAGATCTTCTTATTAAGAACATTCTTTACGAGCCGGTCCCTAAAAATACGCTGCCAGCGATCATGTATTCGTTAAAATGCGTCGAGCAGTCACGGCCGGTTTCCGGGGACGACCTTTTTTATGTGTTCCCTTCAGACCATGTTATTGAGCCGGTAGATCGATTTGCCGCGTGTATGGATCGCGCCAAGAGGCTCGCTTTTGAAGGAAAGATCGTTATTTTCGGAGTCAAGCCGACGTATCCAAAAGAGGGGTACGGTTATATTCTGGTCAAGAGTGGGTTTAAGGGCGGGTATATCGTCGATAGGTTTGTCGAAAAACCTACCGTTGCCAAGGCGCAAGAGCTTCTAAGGAAGGGCGCTTATTGGAACGCCGGTATCTTTTGCTTTAGCAAGCGTACTTTCCTGCAGGAATTACGCAGGTATTCTCCGGAGATATTCCGCTTTTATACGCTTAGTTTTGCGGGGTTTTTCGAGAATTTCAAGGATGTACCCTCTAATTCCATAGATTATGGCATCATGCAGAAAACCTCAAAAGCTGCTTTGGTGAAATTTGACGTTCGCTGGACCGATCTTGGCAGTTGGGATAGCTTTTTGCAGTTCTCCGCAGCAGGCAACAAAAATTACAGCGTCGGCAAGGCGGAATTCATCCATTCCGACAATTGTTTTGTGCATTCAAAGAATAAACTTGTTTGTTTGGTTGGGCTCAAAGACATCATAGCCGTTGATTCTCCTGATTCATTGCTTTTGGTCAAAAGAGGCGCTTCTGATCAGGTTAAAGAATTAGTGGCGCATATCAATAAAAAAGGATATGAGCATTGTAAGGATTCCACGACGGTGTACCGTCCGTGGGGTTATTATACGATCCTGCATGCGGATAAGGGATATAAGGTCAAAGAGATAGGCATATATCCCCGGCGCACGCTTTCTTTGCAAAAACATGCGTTTCGCAGCGAGCATTGGAATGTTGTCGAGGGCGAGGTTTTTGTGCATGTCGCCGGAAAAGAGAAGAAGGCGAGAAAGAACGAAAGTATCTATGTCCCCCGCGGCGTCAAGCACCGCATTTATAATCCTACCGCAAAGACCGCAAAGATCATCGAAGTCCAGATCGGCGACTATTTAGGTGAAGATGATATTACGCGTTTTACCTCATACGAACTTGCCTGATAAACCGAGGTATCCTATTTTGTTATGAAGAAAAAAGAAGAGAATCGGATATTTCAGCTTGATATACTAAGAGGATTGACATGTCTCTGTATCATTTTCTACCATTTGACCTCCCGATTTCAGGGGATCTATCCTCAGCCGGCGCACATGCAGATGTCGTTTCCTTTCGCGGATGATGTGGTCAACGCCTTCTTCATTATAAGCGGATTTGTCATTTTTTTAACGCTGGAAAAGACAAAGAGCGCCTTTGACTTTATTGTCTCCCGTTTTTCCCGCCTTTTCCCGGTTTACTGGTTTTCCGTATTAACCATGGGGATATTATTCTATATCTTCAAGATCGCTCCCGAATGGCATCGTTTTTCCTGGAAAAACTGGTTGATCAATTTGAGCATGCTTGAATATTTTGTGAAGGTGCCGTATATCGACGGAGTGTACTGGACGCTTTCGGTTGAGCTTGTCTTTTACGCATTTATGCTTGCGCTTTATGCGACGCGGCTATTAAAGTACATTAACCTATTCATGAGCCTGCTGGTTGTAATAGCAGCCGGGATCCATACATTCGCCATGGTATCTTTGATACCTACCCGGATAGTGGTTTTCTTGAACAAGACCGTGATGTTCGAATATGTTTCTTGGTTTGCGTTAGGGGTATCTTTTTATCAACTTTATAGAGATAAGAAATACAACCGCGGAAGTCTTGCTCTTGGGCTTGTCGCGTTTGCGGGTGTATTGTTTATGGCTAGCTCGTATCAAAGGTATCTTAATCTGGGGGTTGTTTTGCTTTTTCTCTTGTTTTTGTTCGCTCCCGTTCCCGTGATGCTGCGGCGTCCGCTTGTTTATTTGGGTGTTATTTCATACCCCCTTTATTTGACCCATCAAGCTGTTGGATATCTTGCCATCAAAGGGATCCACAAGCTTGGCGGAAGTGTGAATTTTTCAATCCTGATGGCTTTCCCTGTAATAATATTATTTTCCGGCATGGTGACCCGTTTTATTGAGAAACCATCCATGTATGGAATACGGCAATGGTATAAGTCCTTCCAAAAGAGGACAGATGCAGCAAGAACCGCAGGCAAAATAACCCCTGCTTCCCCTTGACAAACCCCCCAAGAGACAGTATACTTTTACTTCCACAATAATTTTTTGAGTTTTCTCTCCAGCGGTGTTATGTTTAATAAACATAGGTTGTAACTAGTTGAAAATCTTGATATTGCAGGTTCCTGTAGAAAAATATTCAAAAATAAAGAGGGCTCAATGTTCCCATCCTGCAACAAAAATAAAGTAGCCATACAGAATTAAGAATATCCCGGATAATAAGCGATATCATAATCTCTTGAAAATAAATAGGTTATAAGTTATTAAAAGTATTTCATGAAGTTAGGATGTTTTGGCATGGTTCCTGCTAGTACAATATATATATAGTAGTACTAGGACATACCAGGACAAGCTAGGACAAATTGGTAAAAAGTTGTATAAATAAGGACAATTTGTTGTTGCGGAAAGTGAATGAGAGATAGGGGCATTTTCGGTTTAACAGGTAAAGTATCAGTTTTTAAATAGAAACGTCCCCTTTTTTATTAGCTACCATTAATTTTAACTTGAACCAAACACAGGAGGGATCACGTGAGTAACGGAAGAATGACAATCACGGATGTAGCTGAGCGTATTGGGGTGACCCCCAAGACAATCGTGCGCTGGGAAAAATCCGGCAAAGTCCGCAGATCAAAACGCGACTGGCGCGGTTGGCGTATTTATGACAAAGATGACCTTAAGAAGCTTAAAGAATTCAAAGAGACGGTCTTTTATGAGGCCCAGGAGGTTTTACATGAACAGGAAGCTTAATCCCATATATATAGGTATAGTGCTGGCTCTTCTTTTGTGCGCTATAGCTGTTTTTAACGC
>CAZJJL010000146.1:0-4438 GCA_964546325.1 uncultured Planctomycetales bacterium
GCAGGCCTGGCGGAACCAGTTGCTTTTTGTGCTGTTGCAGTGGTTGGTTTAAAGTCCGGGGCGCTTCATTTACCTGCCGCCCTCACGTTATCCGCTACTCCTGCCTCGGTTGTTATTGCTTCGACGGCGTTGTTATTTATTGTGATCGCAGAAACCTCGCGGATACCCGTAGATAATCAGGAAACTCATCTTGAGTTGACCATGATCCATGAAGCGATGGTGCTTGAATATTCGGGACGCTCGCTTGCTCTTCTTGAATTAAGCGCGCACATTAAGCAGATGTTGTTTTTGAGCATGCTCGCGGTTCTTCTTTGGCCTTTTTCTGCGCCGGTTCAGGAGCATTTTTTGTTGCATCTTTTGTCCCCGGTGTTCTTTATTGGTAAAGTCGCCTGTATTGCGGTTTTGGTGAGCGTTATCGAGGTCATGCTGGCAAAGATGCGTTTATTCCGGGTTATTGATTTCTTGGGGTTTGGATTTTTGCTTTCGGTTCTTTCGTTGATGATGGCAGGGCTAGGAGTTTAACGATGATGTACGTTTTTTTATTAGGGATGATAATGTTCGCTTATTCCATGGTCATTACCCGCAGAGTAACTGCGTTAATCCGCAGTTTTCGTCTGCAGTCGTTGTTTTTAGCGTTGATAACGTTTGCGTTTGCGTATGCGGGGAAGAACCTCGAAGTTTTTATTGTTGCTGCGCTCTTGCTTGGTATAAAAGTTATCGGGATCCCCTATTACCTGCGCAGACTCCTTAAAGGCATTAATATCATCGAGCAGTTGGAGTTGTTTATGAACCCTCTGCTTTCATTAGTGATGGCGATGGTGTTTACTTTTGTTTCTTCGCTCTTCGCTGCGGTGGTATTGCGCAATCAAGATCCGCTTATTTGTATTTCTCTTATCGTAGCTTTGACGACGGTTTTTATTGGTTTTTTCATCATGGTTTTCCGCATTAAGGCTATTACCCAGATCATTGGTTTGTTGACCATGGAAAACGGCATATTCCTTCTTGCGGCGGCAATCACCGATGGCATGCCTTTTTTTGTTGAGATAGCGATTTTTTTCGATGTTTTTGTTTGCGTCATTATTACGGGAATATTCTTGTATCGTATCAATCGGCTTTTTACGCATATTGAAGTAAGCAGATTAACGCAACTGCGAGGTTAATCAATGATCCTTATTTGCATAGTGGCGCTTCCGGCGATAGCGGCGGTGATCTCGCTGATCTGTAAAAATCAGCGCGTGCTTGCCGCCGTCAATATTTTCCTGTATTCCTTTCTCGTGGGGCTTGGTTTGCGGCTTGCCTATGTTGTTTGTTCGCATTCATCTGTGGTGGTATTCGGTAAGCTCTTGCGTGCCGATGCATTAAGCGCGTTCTTTGTCATCCTTATAGTTTTTGTAAGTTTTTGCGCGTTGATTTATTCCAAGGGATACTTGGTTGAGACGGAAGAAGGGGAGTTGACCCCTCGTAAAAAGTCGCTCTACTATTTTTTCTATCATATTTTTGTTTGTGCCATGCTTGTGGCGGCGCTCGTGGATAATCTTGGACATCTTTGGGTAGCGATCGAAATGACAACTCTTGCCTCGACATTTCTGGTCGGTTTTTACAATAATAAGACTTCTGTTGAGGCGGCATGGAAGTATCTTATTATCTGTTCGGTCGGCATTACCATCGCGTTGTTAGGCACGGTGTTGCTTTACTATAATGTCGTACTTCATGGCGGAATAAAAAGCCTGGATTGGTCGGTTATCATGGGTGTTGCTTCGCATCTGGATCATCGGTTAATGGTGGTTGCGTTTTTATTCGTTTTGGTTGGTTATGGCACGAAAGCGGGGCTCGTGCCGATGCATACGTGGCTGCCAGATGCGCATAGCCAGGCAATGACGCCTATCAGCGCGTTGCTATCGGGAGTGTTGTTGAAAACATCAATTTATGCGCTTATACGGTTTGCGATTATTGCCCATAAAACGTTGGGTACAAATTTTGCTTTTACCGTTATGATGTATGCGGGGCTTGTTTCGATCGGTGTGGCGAGTTTCTTTTTGCTTGTTCAAAAGGATATCAAGAGACTTTTGGCATATAGCAGCATTGAAAATGTCGGTATTATTGTTTTTGCTTTAGGGGTAGGCACTCCGCTTGCCGTTTTTGGTGCCCTGTTCCATGCCCTCAACCATGCCTGCGCAAAGTCGCTCTTGTTCTTTTCCGCAGGGAATATCGTGAAGCGGTTTAAAACACATAATATGCATCTGATCCAGGGCGTTCTTGCGGCGATGCCATGGACGGGAACGGCGATGCTTGTGGGGCTCTTTGCAATTATCGGGATGCCTCCATTTGCCATCTTTGTCAGCAAGCTTACGATTATCGCCGCTGCGTTTGAGCAGAAATATTTTATTCTGGTTATGCTTATGCTTTTGTTGCTTTCGCTCGTGTTTGCAGCGTTATTGCTTCATATAAGTAAGGTAGTTTTTGGGAATAAACCAAAGAATATTCCCCGTACGAAAGAAACATTGAGCGAGAAAATGGTTTTTAGCGGGCTTCTTTTCTACTTGCTCGTTTTAGGTTTAGTGTTGCCGTTTCCGTTACGCCTACTCTTAGACCGGGCTGTAGATGTGGTGAGGGGAGTATAATATGCTTATGAAGGATATTGTGACCAGATTACAGACGGAAGGTATTGCGTTGCTTGCAGAGATCAATGAGCATGTTCTCGACGTAGAGCTTCGGGTCAAGCCGGGTGATTTTAAAGCAACATGCCTTTTTTTGCACGCTTATTTGCATTCACCGGTGATGGCATTTTTTGCGCTTGATGAGCGTAAGCAAAGAGGTGTCTATGAGGTGAGGTGTGTATTCTTGGCAAAAGAGCTGGCTCGCTGGTGCAGCGTTGTGATCGATGTGCCTGCGCTGGAACCGGAGTTCGATTCGTTAGCCAAAGAGATTTTTGCCGCTACGTTATTTGAGCGGGAGATTAAAGAGATGTTCGGCATTGTGCCCAAAGGGGATCCCGATGTTAGAACGTTGCGTTTGCATGAAGAAGTTTTCCCGGAAGATGCATATCCTTTGCGTAAGGATTATACGGGTATATCGGGAGGGGAAACACTTTTGCGAGAGTATCGTTTTAACCGAGTAGAAGGAGAAGGGGTTTTTGAGGTCCCCGTGGGACCGGTTCATGCGGGGATCATTGGACCGGGTCATTTCCGTTTTAGCGTTGCTGGCGAACCCATTGTTAATTTGGAGTTGCGGTTTGGATTTACGCATCGCGGCATTGAAAAACTTTTTGAAGGCAAGACGGTTCAGGAGTGTGTGGGCTTGAGTGAATGTGTTGCGGGGGATTCGGTTGTTGCTCACAGCTGGGCTTTTATTCGCGCGGTAGAAAACATCTCGGGTGTTCGTATCGGCTCAGATGTGTTTTGCGCGCGCGCGATATGTTTAGAGCTCGAGAGGATATATAATCATTTGTCTGGTATAAGCGGGATAGCCCTGGACGTTGGGTTTAGCTTCCCTTCCCAGTATGCCGCTCTTTTAAAGGAACGGGTATTACAGGTAAATATGCATTTGTCCGGGCATCGTTATCTAAAAGGCGTATTAAGCATTGGAGGAGTTAACCGGGAATTCAACAGAGAGTCTTTGCAACGCATGTCAGACGCATTAGCGTTGATTCGCAAGGACGTTACAGAGCTGGAGACGATGCTTTACGGCAGCGTTTCTTTCATGGATCGTGTTGATGAAACGGGGGTGTTACGAAAAAAAACTGCCGATGATTTTGGAGTTGTCGGTTTAGCAGGCAGAGCGTCGGGACTATCCCTTGATATGAGGCAGATATTTTCGGAGGGATATGACGCCGCGGGATTTCGCATAGTCAAGCACGAAAAAGGCGATTGCTTAGCCCGTCTTAAGGCGCGCGTGGATGAAGTGTACGAGTCATTGCGGTTGATCGATGTGTTTGCTAAACGAATAGGAAGGCCGAGCGAGAGGAAAAGCGATATCCCTGCCGCTGTGTCTGGCTATGCGATCGGGGTTGTCGAGGGGGCGCGTGGACCGGCATTCTACTGGGTGAAGATGTGCGACGGAATGATCGAACGCTGTAAGATCGTCGATGCTTCATTCCACAATTGGCAAGGGCTTTCCGTTGCCGTATTAGGGAATATTGTTCCTGATTTTCCGGTGTGTAATAAAAGTTTCGATCTTTCTTACGCGGGGAACGACTTATAACCATGTTCGATATAATTAAAAATAGCCTCAAAAAAGGGTTGGTAACGCAGAAAGTCATCGTGCCGGAAGAGATTCGCTCGCAAGAGTTTGGATCTCTGGGAGAAGAATTGCGCAAGACAATCCATGCATTGTATGGTCGCTCGTTACATATACGAGAGGTTGATACTGGTTCTTGTGGTGCCTGCGAATCAGAACTTATCGCTCTCAGCAATCCTCTTTACGATATCCAGCGGTTCGG
>CAZJJL010000147.1:0-1264 GCA_964546325.1 uncultured Planctomycetales bacterium
AAAACACACGTCATGCCATTTCTCTACCTTCCCCTTATCCTTTTTCGACGGCGCTGCTTCTGACGCCTGTTTCTTATCCGCCCCCGCCGGCTTTTCCACGGGCCCCGTCACAGAAAGCTTGATCGCCGTGATCTTCTTTAACTCGCCGTTCAACAAAGTATTCAACTGGGCATAATAATTTTGAAGCTTCGCCAGATGCTCTTGCGTCTTCTTTTCAACCGCTATTTGAGAAGATACAAATGACCCGATAATGATATCGTTGGTGCGAATGATCTCGTTGATCCAATTCAACAGGAAATTAAGCGCGGTCAGCGTGCCTTCCTTGTCTTTAACGGAATAAAAGATACCAAGCATGCTAAAATACGCGTCAAGCTGCGCCATCGAAAGCATACAGGAATCAAACATACCCGTAAGCACCACCGAATCCTTCGATTTAGCAATAAGGGATTTGATCTCCTTTGACTCTTCAAAAAGACGGTTACGCATGTCGAAAACCTTAAATTCGACCGCCGCACATGCAGTTTGCGTAAAGATCATAACGGCTGCCACCGCCAATACGAATGTCCTGCTCATATACTACTCCTTTGTTTATAAAACAATTTTAGCAATGGAAATAACGCACTGCGCAACGCTGGAGTCTCTCGATTTCGGATTTATCTGGTACTTTTCTATCATGAGAAGTTCGCCGGCACTTTCAATATTATATAAAAACGTCACGACCTGTTCCATCTGGCCTTCGCAGCTCAAGGTGACCGCATATTTTTTTGTCTTGTCTTTATTCTCTTTCGTTCCGCTCGGCTTCATATCGACTATATACAAAGAACTCTTATTGGCTAACTCCTCGACGCGTTTTAAAACACTGGTCATGCTCTCTTCGTCAGTCGCGGAACTATGCAAAAACGACGAGTAGCTTTTGATCTCCTGCTCAATACGGTCCTGCTGCGCTAAGATATGAAGGTTATTGGATATAGATATCTCCCGCTCCTTGATCTGCGTATTCAATGACTTGATCTTAGTATATACGGGCAAAATTATTAAGCGATCCATGAACGTAGCCGCAATGATGAATATCGTAACATATAAAAGCAGCTTTTCTTTTTTTGTGAAGGAGTTATAGAGTTTCGTTATCCCTTGCAGTTGTTTAAGCATGATTATTTCTTTTGTTCAAGGATACAGGCGATCTCAAAATCGGTAACATCCCGGGTCCCGTCCTTGCGTTTCGTCGTATATTTCGTCTTAACATCCTTAAAGTACTTTGAGTCTT
>CAZJJL010000147.1:1274-2911 GCA_964546325.1 uncultured Planctomycetales bacterium
TTACCTTTACCCCTAGATCAACAAACTTGCTAACAGTTTTGGTAAGACTACCTTGACCATCTTTTAGGGTGTTAAATGATTCACGATAGCTTACTTGAGCTTTATCAATGTGTTTGCCGAGGTCTTCCATTTTTTCAACAAACGTAAAAACATCCGACATCGAGACCGCGGTACCACGCACCGAGAACTTCCCCTGGTCATCATACTTGATGTCGGAGACCAGAAGGTTCTCGCCAAGCACCGAATACAACTCGGAGAGCACCTCTAACGAATATCCCCGCCGAGCCAGATAATTCTGCAATAAGCTTATCTTTGCGTAATCAACCTCCAATTTACCGGCCTCCAAAGAAAGCGGCTTATATTGCTCCTCAAGCTTAGCTAAATATGCGGAACTAAAATATATTTTCGATATCAGAATAAGAAAAACAAAAACGAATATCGTAAGAACCAAAACCCCCGAAGTAATCAAATCTTTTCCTCTCTCCTCAAGGGCCTTCCTCACCCGCACCTCTTCGGGGACAAGATCGATCTTCATCTCCTTTGAACACAGGAGGCTTGAAATCACGTTAAAATACGACAGGTGCTTTGCCAGCGTGACCTTATTGAACGCTTCATTCGACAGAATGATATTACGGAAATACGAAACAGCCTTACAGGGGATCTTCAGGCGTTCGTTTAAAACCGTAAGGAGGTTCTTCAAATCTTCGATCGCGCCGGTAACCGTTATGGTCGTCGGAGCGCGCTCGATGTCTTCGCTCTGATATGTTTCAAGCGAACTTTTAAGCTCATCGGCGAACCGCACCAGATATTTATCCGATTCTTCGCTTAAATGAGAAGCGCCTATAGGGATATTACGGACAAAAATGACCCTATCCTTAACAACCACGGTAAAATCAGTGAACCCTTCATCGATATTAACAACGGCCATCGGTGTTTCCTGCGGTTCAAGCTTTAATATGCGAGACGTCGAAAGCCCCACTGCTTCGGGTGCGAAAAAAACGCGGTCCAGCTTAAGCCCCGCTCGCTCGATAATATCGAATTGGCGTTTAATAACATTGCGGGAAACAATAATCAGGAGTATTTTCGTGTAACTGCGCTTATGCGTGCCGATATCCAAATAATCGACAATGATCTCTTCCCGGGAAAACGGCGTGTGCCTTCCGGCCTGGAGACTAATGATCTCTTTGATCTCTTTAGGATTCGTTGAAGGGATTTCGATATTCTTAGTTATAACAACGTGCGTAGGGATAACGTTAATAACATCAAGGGTGCGGGCTGACAATTGCGGAAAAGATGACTTGATGATCTTTGCAATATCTTCGTCGGAAAGTGCCTGGATATTACGGCTGATCAGATTAACGACCTCTATTCTCCCTGAAACAGCGCGCAGATGAGCGATCTTTAAACTATTACCGCTGAAATCTATCCCCACATACTCTTTTCCGGAGATCGCGGCAAACGGTTTTCCTAAATGCTTCAGATTTAATCCGCTCATAATTATATTTCCCGCCAATAAAAGATTTTGCCCGTCTGATCAACAACGCTCACCACAGAAAACCGGTTCTGCGGCGAAGCTCCGTGCGCGTGCGCCTGTATCATGAACGCTTCGGAACGGGTGGTGACAAACTGATCGACGG
>CAZJJL010000147.1:2921-3741 GCA_964546325.1 uncultured Planctomycetales bacterium
ACGCCTGGCTCAACCACGGCACCACATGCGACGGCTCGTCAAAGATAATGTCGTCTGCGGTCGCCTCCACCGTATCCTCTCCGGCGCGGAATTTGAGCACGCGATCGGTATTCATCTCGCTTAAGCCGATCGCCAATAAAACCTGCCGGGGAGCGGTGTTAATATTGACCTTACCACTACCATAGATTGTAACATAATTTCTGATTTTTTCAAAAACATCCTGCGTTATTCCGCGGACGAGAAGAAGCTCTTCAATCGTCTGAAATGCGGCATTTTTACAATGGTACGAATATTTCAAAAACGAATAGTAGGATTCTTCAGCACTCCCCAGGGGGATCGATAAAGAGTCATCTCCATCGCGCCAATCGATAATAGACGCGGCCATCTCCTGCGCTTGGACTTCGTCAAACTCTAATGCCTGAAAAAGCCTTTTTAAAACGAACATCTCAGCGGTATTGATATTGATCTTGCGTTCCTCATCGACAAGCCCATACCTGGTCACGACCGCTCCGCTGGCATCAGGGCCCGCATAAGAGACCTCGCAAACGCCGTCACCGATAGATATTCTCTGAAACGCCCCCGGATTGACACTCCAGGTTACGTCCTTTAAAGCGCACGCTGCTTCAGACGGTTTCTGACGCATAACCTCCATAATACCGCGATATGCGCCTGCTTCAGCGACGTAGCGAAGCTTATCTAACTCTTCAATCCGTTTTAAGAGGATAAGTTTCTGACGCACCGCTGAGCTTACGATAACCGCTAACATAGATAAAAAAATCAGCGACCAAATCGTGACAATAAAAATGCTCGCTCTACGGGA
>CAZJJL010000147.1:3751-4393 GCA_964546325.1 uncultured Planctomycetales bacterium
GCTTCGCGCGAATCCGACCGTACGGACAATTTTTGCCGGTTCTTTTCCATATACATACGTAAACTCCATACGAACTGCCTTGGGTAATCCCGCCTGCCCATCCCACTCATCTACCCAGACAAACATTTTTTTCTGAGGGTCATACATAAAATATTGGAACGTAAACCCTTCAAGCCCCGATAGGGTATTGACTGAAAAAGGATTGTCTCCGTTAGCCAACGCTGAGTAATCAAAAACCTCCCGAGTAAGGGTTTTGGAATCCTTATTGTAAAGGTAGGCAACCTTCCCGACCGTTGTACACTGTAACCGATCGCTGCTAACGATCGTTGCGACCTCCAATGCGGATATTTCACCGGAAGAAGCAAACCCTTTGAATAAAAACGCATTGCGCATATCAATAGTGAATTTCTCAAGGAACAAAATCACGTCTTCCCCCGCTGCAGGCTGACGCACACGCTGCCAAACACGTATACCGTTTGAAATCGCCGAGTAAAGCGTAAGCGCAATGACCCCCAAGAGAGCAGTAACAACAAGCATCTCAACGAGCGTAAATGCCCGTTTACGGGGAATTCCGGTAAATAACATACGCGCTCCGTTTTAATGCAGCAGTGCGATACCCGTTTTTCCAGCGGACCACTAAAT
>CAZJJL010000148.1:0-4306 GCA_964546325.1 uncultured Planctomycetales bacterium
TAAAAGCCAGTGTGAGCCAAGGCCAAGGTATGTCTGAGCCGATGAGGATAAGCGGTTATTTTCAACCGGCCGTCATTCAAATGGTTGCCGCAGGTGAGCAAACCGGCCGCATGGATGAACTGCTTTCCAGTGTTGCCGATTACTATGACCGTGAGACCGGGTACATGATCAAGAACTTGTCAACGTATATTGAGCCTATCCTGATAACAGTTTTAGGCTGCATGGTTTTAGTTATGGCATTGGCGATATTTTTGCCCATGTGGAATTTGATCAGGCTTTTTCGCGGATAATATACTTGCGGGCATGGTATGGGTAAATCTCGTGCGTTTACGGTCTTTGAGTTTACGGTTGTGCTCTGTACGGTGTTCTTTTTGTTCGGAATATTCGCGCTCTACGCAACAAGAATAATCGTTATTTCGCGGCAAGTGGCGTTGCAGAGCGAATTGATGCATTTACGTACCGCATTGGCATATTATCGTATTCTTCATAGTGCGTATCCGGCTCAATTGCAAGATCTTGCCAGTAATTCGTTGACAATGCCGGCGGCAGGAGGTACAATCAAATTTGAAAAGTTTGTAACTCCTTGTCGGGTCAATACAAAGGGTTTTTTTCTTGATCCCTTCATGCATCCTTATGCGTATGATGAAAAAACGGGAAAGCTGTATTCACAAACCAAGGGTTATGAAAGGTGGTGAGTTTATGGGGAGAGTGACGAATAAAGGGTTTACGTTAATCGAACTGGTTATGGTTATCGTTATTTTAGGTATTCTTGCGGCTGTAGCATTACCGACCTTCGTCAATTTACAGGACGATGCGAAAAAATCAGCTTGTAAAGGAGCTTTAGGCGGTCTGCGCAGCGCGGTAGCTATTTGGTACGCTAAGAGCGCTGTTCTTTCCGGCACCCCGGGATATCCATCGGTGGCTGAGTTGCGGTCGATACCGGGCGGTCCGTTGCAATTCGGAGTCCCCCCGAATCCGTATAACTCAAGCACGAAGATCACCGCCGGAACGACGGAAACGGCAGATTCTACTGCCGGGTGGATCTATAACGATTCCTTAGGACTTATATATAGCGCTGCCTCGCAGACATGGAATTCCGGGTTTTAATGTCGCAGCGATAGTTGATACCATAATGGCTGGTTTTTCATAAGGCGTAAGCGTTATGAAAACCAGCCGTTATTTCCTTCCACGAAAAGAGCCTATGCACTTTGCGAAAATTCCTTCCTGGGTTTTGATCGTCGTATTGGCTGCCATAAGTATTCTTTTGTATGCTAACGGTTTGCATGGAGAATTCCTGATTGATGACCGGCAGGCCATTTTGGAGAATCAGCGTATCCATGGTCTGGAGCATTATTTTAGGCAAGAATTCTCTTTACGGCCGGGTATTGTATGGGAAGCATCCCGCGCCATACTGTGGAAGCTTGGCGGTCACGACGTATTCGCGTTCCATCTGTTTAGTGTTTTGGCTCATGCCGTATGCGTGATACTGCTTTTTGTGTTGGTATCCATGCTTTTTGGAAGCAGGTTATTCGCGTTTCTCTCCGCACTTATTTTTGCGCTCCATCCGATCCATGCCGAAGCAGTAAGTTGGGTTTCGGCAGGCCACAATGTTTTGGTATCGGTTTTCTTTTTGCTGGCTTTTATCTGTTATGTGCGCGCGCAAACATCGCGCGGGGCGTTTGTCCTTTCGCTGGTATTTTCTTTTTTTTGCTTCCTTTCGGGTTCCGCCGGCGTGACGCGCCCGATATTGTTCATCGGGTATGATCTTTGGTTCCGGCAACGTTGCGACGAATATCGCGGCTGGCGCAGGTTTCGTTGGACCGTGCTCGGGCTTTTATGCGTTTTTTGTCTGGTGAATGTGGTGATCGCCTTCCTGGGGAGGAACGCCGCCGTCTATCAAATCTTTCATTTTAAGGGGATCGGACATTTTGTCGTTGTTGTTAAAGCGCTTGCCTATTATCTTAAGATCCTCTATCTGCCTGTGCAACGGGGGTTATATCATTCGTTTGCGTATCAGAATACGCATATACAGAGTCTCAGCCCGATATTCTTTCTGTCGATCGGCATTATTATACTTTCTGCCTTTGCCTTCATCCGGTGCCTTAAGAAATATCCCGCGGTATCGTTTGGGATCATGTGGTTTTATGTCGCGTATCTGCCGGTTTCCAATTTCATCCCCGTTTGTAATATTATCGCCGAACGGTATATGTATTTACCGTCCGCAGGCTTTGCGATGGTAATGGCGTTTCTGTTCTTAAGGGCGTGGGAGATCATTAATCAAAAAGGAGCCAGGGCATTCATGTATCGGCGGTACGCCGTAGCTGCTTTGGCGCTGTATCTGGCTTCGTATGCGAGCTTGACCATAAAGCATAATCAGGAGTACAATGATATTGTCACCTATTGGGAGACGAATATCACCAACTTTCCCGACGGATATCTTGCCTATAACAACCTCGCCGGAACATTCTATGAGATGGGCGACCGTCAACAGGCATATGTTTATTCCTGGATGAACCTTGCGATGAAACCGGATCAGCCCGGGGCATGGTGTAATCTGGGAAAGATCCATCGCGATAATCATGAATACGCTAAAGCGGTTTCCTGTTATAAGAAGGCGCTTGAGTATGACAAGAATTTTATCCCCGCAAAGCAAGTCTTAAAGGATTTGGAGAACTATGCGCCGTAAGGGGTTTACCGTAATCGAGATGGTCATTGTGATGTTGGTCACGGGGATTATTACCGTGGTTCTCGGCGCCGATTTGACATCGTCGTTACGGAGCGCAAAATTGTACGCAACGCGGTACCGCCTGGCCAGCGATATCATGTATGCGCAGAATTTAGCGGTTACCCAACAGGTGCGTCACGGAGTTGTTTTTGATCCCGCACAGAATACGTATGCGCTGTATCGTATTAATAATACGACTATCGTTACGAACCCCTTGACGCAAACCCCTTTTGTCGTAGCGCTCTCCAACGATACGAATACCGCAGGGGTCAGTATCGTTTCCGCTTCGTTTGGTTCTCCGACTACGAATCAGGTTGAGTTCGATAGTTATGGGGCTCCGTATTCGAATGCCACGGTAGCGTTAACGCAGCCGGGAAGCGTTACGCTGAGCATGGGAGCAACGACAGCGGCGGTTATCGTAACGAATACGACGGGAAAGGTTGATTGATGAAGCGCGTTCTTATGCACAGAGGTTTTTCGATCATTGAGGCCATCCTGGTCATTGCGGTCGTTGGCATTGCCCTGACTCCTTTTAGTATCCTTGTCGTGCAGCTAACCGCTCGGCACGCCGCAACATTGGTTCAGCAGACATCCGTTATGCTGGCAGAAGAGGAGCTTGAGCGTGTGATGCAAAAACCTTTTTTGAATATCACGAATGAGTCACAGGTTTCTTTTGGCGGAGATTTTAGCGCGTACCGTCATGAAGTGGCGGTGGATTATGTTAATGCAACGAATACCTCCGCATTGAATATCCCCGTTGCCGGAGTAACGAATTATAAGAGAGTGAATATCCGCGTTTTGAATACCGGTTTACCTGAATATGGCAATGTGACGATCACGACGCTTGCGACAAGGGATTGGTGATGAAAAAAGCATATACATTAGTGGAAATGGTCTTGGTCATCGTGATAATCGGGATAGTCGCCGGTATTGCCGTTCCGCTCATGCTTGAGGTCGGCGATGCCTGGTCACTTTCCAGTAAAGCGTATGACCGGGCTGCGTTGCAGGCGGTAGTCATAACCGGCCGCATGTCAAAAGAGATCCGCCAACTCAGGGATGCCCGTTCGTTGGTTACCGCAACGAACTCGCAGCTTACCTTTTTTAATACGAACAATACAAATATTACGTATAGTTCCAGCGGTTCGCTCCTTATGCGTAATAATGACGTGTTGGCGGAGAACGTAGCATCCTTTTCGTTTACGTATTATAACGATACGAATGCTACGATCGCAACTCCTGTGGTCGGGCTTGGCAATGTAACGGATATCCGCAGAGTCGAAGTTAAGTATTCGTTATCGGCGGGGAGCCGTCCGTTGCACTTTACTTGTGCCGCACGGCTGTACAATGTGAGGGGATTGAATGAATTGTTCAAACAAGACTAAAGGGGCAAGTATTATTGCCGCCGTCGCCATTATCCTGCTTGTTTCCGCGTTTACTACGGCGCTTCTGTCGATGTTCGGGACATCGACGCGCACGTCCCTTGATTCTATGCGCTCTACGCAAGCTTTTGGGTTGACTCAGGCCGGTCTTCAATGGGCAATGCAGAATTTGACCGAGCAACAGATCTGGAATAGTTCAACG
>CAZJJL010000149.1:0-4290 GCA_964546325.1 uncultured Planctomycetales bacterium
TATTAGCATATGCCAATAATCAAAGGAGCCACGTATGCCTAGACCGTGCAGATGCAGAAGGATCAAATGCCTCCCGGATGCGAATTATTTTAAGCCGCGCGGTATTCCTTTGGATTCCCTCGAAGAAGTTACCCTTACGCTTGATGAGTTAGAGGCGCTGCGTTTGGCTGATTTTGAAGAGATGTATCAGGAAGATGCGGCTCGGAAAATGGAAGTTTCCCGGCAGACATTCGGCAACATCGTGCATGCCGCGCATAAAAAAGTTGCGGATGTTCTTTTACACGCAAAAGCATTGAAAATCGAGGGCGGAACGGTTAGGAGAGGTACATTATGAATATCTATGTGCATGAAGATATGAAAAAGGTCAGGCTTTTTAAACGTTTTGGTTATGATATTGTGAGTGCCAGAAGACGAATTGTTTCCCGGGCGCGCCTATCGGGCAGGATCCTTGAAGTCGGGACGGGAAAAGGGCATTTGACGCTGGCGTTGGCGCAAAAAAGTTTGCGCGTGATCTCTATAGACACGGACAGAAATCAGCAGCGTGTCGCGCGGGCCCATCTTAAGGAGAAGAGTCTTGAGCAATACGTTACGTTTAGAGTGATGAATGCCGAGCGGCTGGCATTCAAGAACGAATTCTTTGACGGAGTGATCTCGGTCAATTTTTTGCATCATGCCCGTAATCCTTTGAAGTGCGTTGCGGAAATGCTCCGGGTCACCAAGGGGATACTCGTTTTGGCTGATCTGAATAAAAAAGGCGAAGCAGTTATGGATACGGTCCATGGTTTAGAAGGGCGCAGTCATCCAAAGTCGAGCGTTTCGTTCAAGGAAGTTAGAGCCTTCCTGGAACGATCAGGAATGGTGGTGAAAACATATACAAGTACCTGTGAAACGGCTCTTATAGCCAGAAAAGGAGTTTGATATGAAGATCTGTATTCCTACTGAAACAAATGAAGGGTTAGCTGCTGTTGTGTATGGGCATTTTGGCAGCGCTCCGTTTTTTACGGTTGTTGATACGGAAAGCAACCTGGTAGAGGTTATTGAAAATGCCAATCAGCACCATGCGCACGGTATGTGCCAGCCTATGGGAGCTTTGACAGGCAAGAACGTTGATGCGGTGGTTACCGGAGGCATGGGAGCGCGAGCTGTCCAGAAGCTTCAGGAGGGCGGGATTAAGGTGTATCGCGCTATTCCCGGCAGCGTTGCGGATATTGTCAGTCAATATGCCAAGGGCGGGCTTCAGGAGATAACCGTGGAGAATGCCTGCGCGCAGCATGGATGCCATTAAAAACGTAAGGGGATAATACGCGCGTAATGAGTTGGCGTGCTTCAAGGCTGTTGATCGTTTAAGGTCAACAGCCTTTTTTTTGGGTGGAGAATTATGTTTATGAAAGTAATGGTTTTATAATAAGGGTAATGGTGATAAAATAATAGGGTTATGATAAAAATTTTCACGATCGTATGGCTCTAACAGAGCATTACAGATATTTATAAAGAGAAAAATGAAGACTCAAGTAAAGAAAATGCGGGTGTGGCCGGGTCGTCCGAGCCCCATGGGCGCTTCCTGGGATGGCCAAGGGGTTAATTTTGCGTTTTTTTCCGAAAACGCCACTCAGGTGGAATTATGCCTTTTTGAATCAGCCGATAGTACGGCAGAATCCGTTCGTATCGCTCTTCCGGAGCGGACGGATCAGGTTTGGCATTGCTATCTTCCGGATGTCAGGCCGGGACAGTTGTATGGGTATCGTGTTCACGGGCCGTATGAACCGCAGTCCGGGCATCGGTTTAATCCGTATAAAGTCATTTTGGATCCCTATGCCAAAGCTATCGGAAGGCGGGTTTCGTGGAGTGATGCGATGTTCGGCTATGAGATCGGTGATCCGGAAGAAGACCTTTCGTATGATACCCGGGATAACGCGGCGTTCGCGCCGCTTGCGGCAGTTATTGATCCTGCTTTTGATTGGAAAGCAGACCGTCCACCGAATATTCCATGGCATCGGACTTTGATTTACGAGCTCCATGTCAAAGGTTTTACGAAAAAGCATCCGCAGGTTCCGGAAGCGTTACGCGGTACGTATGCGGGATTGGCGCATGATTCGGTGATCAAGTATTTGAAGGAGTTGGGTATAACTACGGTAGAACTCATGCCCATTCATCACCATATTAATGACAGACATTTAGTGGAGAAAGGTCTCAGTAATTATTGGGGGTATAATAAATTATCATACTTTGCTCCTGACGTTGGGTATGCGTCTTCATCTCTCCCGCAAGAGGGAGTTCTTGAATTCAAAAGAATGGTTTGCGATCTTCATAAAGCGGGGATCGAAGTTATTTTGGATGTCGTCTACAATCATACGGGTGAAGGTAGTCACTTGGGTCCGACGTTATCATTCCGCGGGGCTGATAATGCAGCATATTACCGTCTTTCGAATGAGAACAAGAGGTATTATGAGGATTTTACGGGGTGCGGCAATACCCTTAATATGCAGTCTCCTCGCGTATTGCAGTTAATTATGGATAGTTTACGGTATTGGGTGCTTGATATGCATGTTGACGGATTCCGTTTTGATTTGGCGAGCGCTCTTGCCAGAGAATTGTACGATGTGGATAAATTAAGTGCGTTTTTTGACGTTATATGCCAGGATCCCGTCCTTTCTCAGGTGAAGTTGATCGCGGAGCCGTGGGATCTGGGCATGGGCGGGTATCAGGTCGGTAATTTTCCCGTTGGTTGGACCGAATGGAACGGGAAATATCGCGATGTGATGCGCAGGTTTTGGAAGGGGGACGGAGGCACTGCCGGTGAATTCGCTACGCGTTTAAGCGGCAGCAGCGATCTTTACGAGCAAAGCGGCCGCCGTCCGTATGCCAGTATTAATTTTATTACCTGTCATGATGGTTTTACCATGGAAGACCTGGTTAGTTATAACGATAAGCATAATGAAGCGAATAAAGAAGGCAATGCCGATGGTTCGAATGATAATCATAGCTGGAACTGTGGCGTTGAGGGGCCGTCGGATGATCCGTCTATTGTGAGCCTGCGCCAGCGTCAAAAAAGGAACTTTTTAGCGACACTTCTTTTGTCTCAAGGTGTTCCGATGATTCTGGCAGGAGATGAGATCGGTTGCACGCAGGGCGGCAATAATAATGCGTATTGCCAGGATAATGAAATAAGCTGGGTTGATTGGAATTTGACCGATGCCAAGACGCAGTTGTTGCATTTTACGCAACGATTAATACGCTTGCGCCGGGAACAGCCGGTTTTTCGCAGGAGAAAATTTTTTCAGGGCCGGCTTATCCGCGGATCGGCAGTTAAAGATATCTCCTGGCTTGATGTGAACGGCCAGGAAATGACCGATTACACATGGAATGCCCCTTCGGCAAGATCATTGGGCGTTCTTTTGGCGGGTGACGCCATTGAAGAGGTTGACGATTACGGAGAGAAGATCATCGGCGATACGGTATTATTATTAATGAACTCTTCGAGCTCCGATGCGAATTTTACGTTGCCGTCCTGTAAAAAGGACGCGCGATGGGAATTTGTTTTTGATACGTATGACGTATCTACGGATGCTCCGATGTTAAACGACGTCAGGGAATACGCGTTAAAGAGCCGTTCTTTTGCCGCGTTTATTCTTGTTCACAAACCGCAAAAAAATGGAGTGATATGACAGAGCCTATCCTGAACAGAAATTCCAATGTCGAACACGTAAAAACGGTTTTTAGTGAAGAAAAATTAAGGGCTTTGGTGTTGAAACACATCAGGGCGATTTATATTCCTTCCTCCGTGTATCGCATTCAGTTGAACAGGGATTTTACGTTTAAGAACGCGACAGCTATTATCCCGTATTTAAAGGATCTGGGTATTGAAGCGGTTTATTGTTCTCCGTACTTTCAGGCGTCTCCCGGCAGCATGCATGGATACAATGTAACGGATCCTAATCAGATCAATGCCGAGATAGGTACACCTGAGGATTATGCGCAGTTTTGCCAGGCCCTTGCGCAAAACGGTTTAGGGCAAATCGTCGATGTGGTTCCTAATCATATGGGGATCACCGGTAATAATAACCGATGGTGGCTTGATGTTTTAGAGAACGGCTCCAGCTCTGTTTTTGCCCGGTATTTTGATATTGATTGGAGGCCCGGTAAACAGGAGCTTTGCGGGAAGGTGCTGCTGCCGGTATTGGGTGATTTCTATGGGAGGGTTCTGGAAAATCAGGAGATCCAGATCGTTTTTCATAAGGGTGAATTCACTGTTGTGTATCACGAGCATGGTTTTCCTTTAGATGCTAAAAC
>CAZJJL010000150.1:0-4250 GCA_964546325.1 uncultured Planctomycetales bacterium
AAGCCAACGCAGTTGATCATGATATCCGGTTTTTCGTCTTTTGCCAATTGCAGCGCATCCTCAAGACAGGTGATTTTGCGCTCGGTGATATGATATCCTAATTCCTGGTGTATCCTATTGCCGATGTAGCCGTTCCCTACGATGAGAATTTTAGGAGCCATGACTGATTTGCTTTAAGTATGTTCCATAGCTGGTATTTGTTTTTCCGGCTAATAAGCGGAGTTGTTTTTTAGAGATATACCCTTTTCTGTAGGCGATCTCTTCGAGGCAACCGACTTTGAGGCCTTGCCTGGTTTCGATGGTCCTGATAAAAACAGATGCGTCGATCAAGGAGTCATAGGTCCCGGTATCAAGCCAGGTATATCCCCGCTTCAGCAGGGTAACCTTTAAGGCGTTTTGTTTAAGGTAGCGCTGGTTAATATCGGTTATTTCTTTTTCCCCGCGCGCTGAAGGCTTGAGCGACTGAGCGATTTGCACAACGTTGTTATCGTAGAAATAGAGACCGGTTACTGCCCAGTTTGATTTTGGTTTTAGCGGTTTTTCCTCGATTGAACGTACCCGGTGTGTTTTGTCGAAATCAATAACCCCGTATCGTTGCGGGTTACGAACGTAGTAGCCGAATATTGTCGCTCCCGATTTTTGGGAGGCAGCATCGACTAAAAGGCTACTGAGGTCTGTCCCGTAAAAAATGTTGTCACCTAAAATGAGGCTGACACTATCTTTTCCGATAAATCGTTTTCCTACAATGAAGCTTTCGGCAATGCCGTTAGGCTTGGCTTGAACAGCATAGGATATCGATATTCCCAGCTCTTTACCTGTCCCTAAGAGGTTTTTAAACCGGCCGATGTCATTTGGTGTGGAAATAAGTAAGATTTGGCGGATTCCCGCAAGCATAAGGACGCTTAAGGGATAATAAACCATAGGCTTGTCATAAACAGGAAGAAGCTGTTTACAGACAGCTTTGGTTATGGGGTATAATCGTGTCGCTTTTCCTCCCGCTAAAACTATACCTTTCATGCCGATACCTTTTCCTTAACCCATTCTTAAATCATATGGTTATGATCTTAAACGTGAAAATGTATTGTACCTTGGTTTTGGCTGTTGGTAAAGCGAAAAACGACGAATAAACGAAAAAAGGGCAACGTCTTATTCATACAGACGCTGCCCTTTTTGGCGATACGTAGAGATGAATTATAGACCCTTTTTGACCATAAATTCAGCCAGGTCTACAACACGGTTCGAATATCCCCATTCGTTGTCATACCAGGAGAGGACTTTAATGAAATCATCGCCAATCACCTTTGTGCTCTTTGCATCTATAATGGAGCTCAGGGCACAGTGGTTAAAGTCGACAGAGACGACGGGGTCTTCCGTATATCCAAGAATCCCTTTAAGTTTTCCTTCGGATGCCTGTTTGAGCGCGGCATTGATCTCTTCTGCGGTTGCTTTTTTCGACAACAAGCAGGTAAGATCGACAACGGAGACGTTCGGAGTAGGAACGCGAATAGCGAATCCGTCAAGCTTTCCCTTGAGATCAGGGATAACCAAGGATATTGCTTTTGCAGCTCCGGTCGACGTCGGGATCATTGATACTGCTGCTGCGCGCGCCCTGCGAAGGTCGGAATGAGCCATATCCTGCACTTTTTGATCGTTCGTGTATGCGTGGATCGTGGTCATAAGGCCTTTTGAGATACCCCAGGTGTCATGCAGAACTTTGGCAAAAGGAGCCAAACAGTTCGTAGTACAGGAGGCATTCGAAACCACGTTGTGGTTCTTCGGGTCATATTTATCGTCGTTAACGCCCATGACAATGGTAATATCCTCGTCTTGAGCAGGAGCGGAAATGATGACTTTTTTCGCACCACCCTTGGTAATGTGGCTTTCAGCGCCGCGAACCTCTTTACCTTTTTTGTTAACGCCGTCTTTCTTTATGGTGAAAAGACCGGTTGACTCGACAACAATATCGACGCCGAGGTCTTTCCACGGTAATTCTACGGGATCCCTTTTGCTGAGCACTTTGATGATCTTACCGTCGACAGAGATGGAGTCTTCACCGGCTGCTTTGACTTCTCCGGGGAAACGTCCGTGCACGGAATCATATTTAAAAAGATATGCGTTTGACTTAGCATCGGTTAGATCGTTCACCGCCACTAATTCAAGATTCGTGTTTTTTCGCTCAAGTATAGCGCGAGCAACAAGCCTACCGATCCTGCCGAAACCATTAATACCGACTTTTACTGCCATTTTAACTCCTCCTTCTTTCCTTTTATTGTTATGTGAGTTTTGTATATTCGATTATTGTTGAATTTTCGCGTCCTTGAGATACTGAGCGGCTAATTCCGGCGGCGTTGGAACGAGGTAAAACCCTGATCCCCATTCGAATCCTGCGGTGCGCATGAGTTTAGGCATGAATTCAATATGCCAATGATACCCTTCCGTTCCCGTGTCTCCGTTTATAGGAGAAGAATTAAGTATGAAATTGTAGGAAAGATTCGGGAAAACAACCTTGAGTTTTGCGATGGTATCTTTTAATATCGACGCAAGCGAAGGAATCATGTCCGGTGTTAAATGGCAAAAATAGGCCTCATGTTGTTTGGGCATGATCCAGACTTCAAAGGGGAAGCGGGAAATGAACGGGCAAAAAGAGACAAAGTATTTATTCTCTAGTACGATGCGTTCATTGTCCTGCAGCTCTTGTCGCACCATGTCGCAAAAAATGCAGCGTTCACGATATTCGAAATACGCTTGTGAACCTTTGATCTTTTCAATGGCGTTTTTCGGTATCATGGGCAAGGCGACAAGTTGCGTGTGCGGATGTTCTAATGACGCTCCCGCAGCAGCCCCGTAATTTTTAAAAAGCATCATATATTTAAAACGCTTGTCTTTTGCAAGATCGACCATCCGATGGCAATACATCGTAAGAAATCGCGATATCTCATCGAGTGTTAAATCGCAAATATCCTTATGATGATACGGGGTTTCGATAATGACTTCATGGGCTCCTACGCCGTTTGACATATCGTAGATCCCTAAGCCTCTTCTGTCAAGGTCGCCTTCGATCTGAAGCGCGGGGAATTTATTTGCGACTACCCGTACATTCCATCCGGAAGTATTTGCTCCGGTATGCGAGTCGCGAATACATTCGATCTCGGGCGGCGTCATGCTTTCATTGCCGTAACAAAACGGGCAAAGCCCGCCTTTGAGGATATTAGGCTCGTATTCGTAATCTTCGGGTCTGGAAGGATGATCGATATCCACGATCACCCACCTTCCGATCACCGGGTCACGACGAAGTTCTGACATTATACTTCCACCTCCCGCAGGAATTGTGCTGCGTTTTCGGGGGGAAGCGGACAGATATAGAAGCCTGTTCCCCATTCGAATCCCGCGACGCGTGTTAGCCGGGGCATGATTTCGATATGCCAGTGAAAATCGTTTTCTATGGTCTTCCAGTGACCTAGTTTCTGTCTGCGAAACGGAGCAGTATGGATAATGAAATTATAGGGTGGGTCACCGAGACCTTTTTTAAGTTTTGTAAGCACTTTTTTGAGAACATGCGCCAGGTTCTTTCTGCCGTCAGGATCCAATTGGACAAAATCACAGGAATGCTTTTTGGGCAGTATCCAAACTTCAAAAGGGAATCGCGACGCAAACGGCGCTACCGCGATAAAACCGTCAATATCGAGTATGAGCCTGTCTTTAGACTGAATTTCCTGTTTTATGAGATCGCAAAAAACGCAGCGTTCATGATATTCGTAATATTGACGCGCTCCGGTAAGTTCTTCCTTTACCCGTTTCGGGTTGACGGGAGTAGCGATGAGCTGTGAACGGGTATGTTTAACGCGTCCGCCACCGGCAGCCCACCCATGGTTCTTGAAAACCAGGACATACTTGAAGCGTTTGTCCTTTTCAAGGTCATTGATGCGGTCAATATAACAGGTAAGTATCTTGCTGATTTGAGTGTCAGAGAGGTCTGCGATATTATCTATATGCTGATTCGTTTCAATAACGATTTCATGGGCGCCAACACCGTTCATAAGGTCATAGAGGCCTTTTCCACGGCGGTCAAGGTCTCCTTCGATCTGCAGAAACGGGGTTATACTGGGGACAACGCGGAGCTCCCATCCCGGCGTATTGGCAACGCTTGGGCGCGGCCGAATGGCGTAGACTTCGGGAGGAGTGTGGTTTTCGCTCCCTTCGCAAAACGGACACTGCTTTTCCGGATGCGTTTCGTGCGTTTGGCCGGCTAA
>CAZJJL010000151.1:0-4148 GCA_964546325.1 uncultured Planctomycetales bacterium
AAAACAAAAATGCTTACTCTGGGGAAAAACGCGCATGCGAAAGTTTCTCGCTTATTTACGATCGAATCGCACGTATCCGATCTTCAGAAATACTACCGCAGGATCGTAGAAAGGAACAAAGGGAACTAATCAATGGCTACTGTTATCTTATCTATTGTCGTGCCCGCGCATAACGAAGAAAATTCCATCGAAGACATCATATCGCGCATTAAAAAACAGGCCGATGCAATACGCAACGCAGGGAATAATGACGTGGAAATCATTATTGTAAACGACGCCTCAAAAGACTCAACACTCAGTAAGGCCCAAAAAATGAGCGGTATCAAGGTCATTGATTTCAAAAAGAATCGCGGGTATGGAGGCGCACTCAAAGGGGGTTTCGAACAGGCACAGGGTACGTATGTGGCGTTTCTGGACGCTGACGGAACCTACCCACCGGAATCATTGCCCAAAATGCTTGCGGTTGCGCAAGAACATGATGCGGACATGATCGTCGGTAGCCGTTTTGGAAGCGAAAAACGGGAAATGCCGTTCTTGCGCTTTGTCGGGAACAGATTATATGCCATGCTCCTGTCGTGGCTGGTGCGGCAAAAAGTATCCGATGTTACGACCGGCTTACGGATATTGAAAAAAAGCTCCCTGTTCAAGCTCTACCCCCTACCCGATGGGCTTGATTTTACATCTGCTATGAGCACCGCAGCCCTGCACGAAGACATGAACATTATCGAAGTAGACATCCCTTACGCAAAACGCACGGGAAGCTCAAAATTAAGCATTCTTAACGACGGCGTGCGTTTTCTCAAAACGATCCTGAATCTATCGCGCCTGTACGATCCCTCGCGTCTGCTCAATGGGATCGGCGTTCTCATGTTCATCGCGGGCATTCTTCTCGGGATAAAGCCCTTTATGCTCTTTCTGGCGACCAAAAATCTCGAATACGGACAGATCTATCGCTTATTCACCATCATGGTGCTCTTTATCACCGGTGTCAACGTCATTGCCTTCGGCGCGTTCTCCAATCACGTCCTTGCCATCACCTACGGGAAAAAAGCGAAAGCCGAGGGATTTCTGGCAAAATACATCATAACCGAACGCATCCTTCATTACTCCGGGCTTATCGGTTTCACGCTGATCGTCTTGGCACTCTTACTCAACGTACAAACCATATACGAATATATCATGACACAGAAGATATACGTGCATTGGTTCTTTATTTTAACGGGCGCCACGTCTTTTCTGATCGGCGCTCAACTCATGATGACTCGTTTCCTCTTGGATATCCTGAAACAACTCGAGGAGCGCAGAGAACAGAACGCACAATAGGTGCTCACATGAAAAAAGAGAATCTCCTTTGGATTCCGGAAGATGAACTAAACGCGCAGGAAAAGAAAAATATCCATTGGGCAAAGCTGCGGTATTACCTTGATACACAGGCAACCACGATCTGGCGATACCCTATCGAAGAACTTTTTTCCTTTTTGTTCGCCTGGGTCCCCACGCTGATCGGAGTTATGCTCCGGCTTGCGGCTTATAAGCTGCTTCTCCAAAGCTCAGGGACATTCTTTATCGAGAAGAATGTCTCTCTTAAAAAGATCGGCAATATCAGACTCGGAAAAAGCGTTTTCATCGATGAATGCTGTTATATCCATGCCTGTAAGAACGGCGTTCATATCGGCGATTATTCAAAAATAATGCGTGGAGCGGTTTTGCACGTGCATAACTTCAGGGATGAAAAACAATCGGGCATATGGATCGGCAAGAATTGTTATATTGCGGATTTCGCCTTGATCAGAGGACAGGGAGGGACCCGCATCGGCGACAATGTTTTAATATCGCCGTACGTTTCGATATTCCCCTCAAATCATAATTATAAAGACACCTCCAAGCCTAAGAATCAGCAAGGGATCACCAGTAAAGGTATCACCATAGAAGATGATGTCTGGATTGGCGCCAATTCCGTCATTACAGACGGAGTGACCATACACAAAGGAGCCGTTATCGGTGCCGGAAGCGTCGTAACAGAGAGTATCCCTGCCTATACGATCGCCGCCGGTAACCCGTGCAAGGTGCTCAGGAGAATCGAATCGCCATGATAATACTCGGTATCAGCAGCGAACATGACGCGGGAGCCGTCCTGATCAAAGACGGGATCATGATTGCCGCAATCAATGAAGAACGCATCGTGCGGAAAAAACTTTTTACCGGATTCCCTGAACACTCGATCCATGAGGTTTTAAGGATCACCGGCACGCGTATCGAGGATGTTAACCGCATCGCGATCTCAACGTTCATTCATATAGACGAAGGTGCGTGGAATTGGAAGGTCGAGAACCTGCCCAAAAAGATCATAAGCGCCGTCGTTAATTTCCCTCTAACCCGGCGCATCCTTTCAACAAAAATCGGATTTGCGCTTTTTATAGCGGCGGCACGGTTCTATTCTTACTGTACCTGGCATGCTCAAACAGAGAAGCGGCTGCGAAAAATGGGTTTTACTGTGCCCATCCGCTACATTGACCATCACACCTCACATATGTTCTCGGCGTTGGCAACATCGGGATGGAATGATTGTGTTGTTATAAGCCTTGACGCGCAGGGAGACGGATACTGCTCAAGAGTAGGCACGTTTAAGAACGGAACATTCCGGGAAATACACAAAACACACTTTTTTAATTCACCCGCTCATTTTTACGCGTATGTAACGTTCATTCTCGGGTTCAAACCCTTTAATCATGAAGGAAAGATCACCGGATTGGCGGCATTCGGAAAACCGCATGCAACAGGACCGCTCTTCAAGGAACGATTATCCTACGATACTAAAAAGCATTCTTTTGTCAATAAAGGCTTCTACATACGTCCTGAGATCGCGCATCTGACCAAAACCCTCCGGGGGTTTTCAAAGGAAGACGTTGCTGCAGGAATTCAAGCGCACCTTGAAGAAACGGTCGTTGCTTTTGTCCAGGATACGCTCGAGCAGCTCAAAGCAAACAAGGCAAAGATTGCGCTGGCCGGAGGGGTATTTGCAAACGTAAAATTGAATCAGCGCATCGCAGCCCTGCAAAGCGTTGAGGATATCTATATCTATCCGAACATGGGTGACGGAGGGTTAGCGGCCGGAGCCGCATTTCGGCTCTTATATGACATTGATCCCCAAGCATTTCGCCCGTATCGCTTAGAACATGCGTATCTGGGACCAGACTATGCTCATGACGAAATAGTTTCGGAAATACAGAAGAGAGGCTTCAAACACACCGTTTTACCGGATGTTTCCGGCTATATAGCCAAAAAACTGGCGGCAAAAAAAGTCGTCGCACTTTTCCAAGGACGCATGGAATACGGCCCCCGCGCACTGGGTAACCGCACAATCCTTTACATGCCGACCGATCGTAACGTGAACGATTGGCTTAATAAACGCTTAAAAAGGACTGAATTCATGCCCTTTGCCCCGATCGTCCTGCCGGAAGCGTGCGAACGATATTTTTTGCGCTATTCAAAATGTTGTTTCGCAATGGAATTCATGACCATTACGGTAGATACCAACGAAGCATTTGCAAAAGAAGCGAGCGCCGTAAACCACGTCGATAATACCGCACGGCCTCAAATCGTGACTTCCCATAATGCGCTCTGCACGCACATACTTACAAAGTTCCGTGACCTTACCGGTATCCCGGTCCTCGTCAATACGAGCTTCAACATGCACGAAGAACCGATCGTTATGACTCCGTCTGACGCGATCTCGGCATTTCTTGACAGCAGTATCGATATCTTGGTCATGAACAACATTGCACTGGAAATAGATGACCTCTAAGGGCTCAATGAAAAGGTTGTGGTGCATTATCATCATCGGCTTCACGGTCAAGCTCTTATTTGTGTGGTCCTATCCGCATAAAGCCATAGAAGCTGACGCCGCACTCTATAACACGCTGGCGTATAATCTTGCGCACGGGAATGGATACATCGGTCCGTCAGGAACTCCCAACATTTCCCGCATGCCGCTTTACCCTCTTATCGTAGCGCTCACCTATCGCGTCTTTGGTACCATGCCTTTGGCGGTCATACTTTTACAAATAATACTCAGCACTGCGATCATCCTGCTTACCTACATCCTTGCGAAACGGTTTTTCACCGATGAAGTTGCTGTGCTTGCAAGC
>CAZJJL010000152.1:0-1311 GCA_964546325.1 uncultured Planctomycetales bacterium
TCAATAATGCTCTTGGCGATCGCAAGCCCCAAACCAGTCCCCTTTTCCCCTCCGGTGGCAGACGTTTGCAACTGTTGGAACTTACCAAAAACCAGAGGAAGATCTTCAGCCGCAATCCCGGGCCCGGTATCGCTGACAATAAACTCAAGAGCATCTTGTCGTGCCTCAAGCAAAACCTCAATAGTCCCGTCTTGAGTGAACTTGAGCGCATTTGAAATAAGATTCGTGAGAACCTGAATGATCTTATCTTTCTCAGCGTAAACAGAAACAGGGTACTCCGGAAGCTTATAACAAAGTTCAAGGTTCTTTTCTTTTGCTTTCGGTTTGAAAAATTCAACCGTTTCCTGAACAACATCGGAAACAGTAAAATACTGCCGGCGCAAAACCATTTTTCCGGCCTCGATCTTGGAAAGATCCAAAAGATTATTAGTCGTGCGCGCCAAACGGTCAAGCGTGTCCAAAAGAGAGCGCAATATCCTCTCCTGCTTTTCGCTTATAGGCCCTGCGATCCTATCCAAAAGTATACGCGCCTGTTCCTTTAAAACAGTCAGAGGAGAACGTAACTCATGCGAGGCAACGCTCACAAAATACGATTTCAAGTTATCGACCTGACGCAATTTCTCGTTTGACTCCTGTATCGCTTGCGTTACCCTTTCTTCCTGACGCATAAAATAATAAATTGAAAGGACTAAAATGGACAAAAACAGTGTCAAGAGTATCCCGAACCCTCGATACCTCCACACTTCACTGAACGGCATCATTTCAATAAGAGACCAGCCATCCCTATCTAAATCATGACGCACAATGTAAAACTCCTTGCCTTTATAAAATATATGCGATTTATCAACGGGCTCTTGCATCAAAACACTGCCCGGTTTTATTTTGGCAAACTGCCCTGATTGCGCGACCAAAGAACGCGTTTGATCACTAACGGGCCACAAACATTGCGAGACAAAAGCAGGATCACTCGCGATAAAAATAATCCCGTGGGGATCAGCAAGGAAGAGAAAACCAAAAGCCCTCAGATCGAGAATAAGCGAATTAAGATCCTGCTTTATTACGGCTACGCCGCGCACGACCGCACCCTGATCATATACCGGGAACGAGGAATAATATCCCCGTATTTTTGAGGTCAAGCCAAGAGCAAAAAAATGCCCCTGCTCACCTCGCATTGCATCCTGAAAATACGGCCGCACCGCATAGTTTTTCCCCACAAAACTATCGGCATCATTTCGATTTGAAGAAGCGATCGTTTTACCCTGCGTATCAAGCAAATAGCAAACAGAATACCCGAACGATTCTTTATACCGG
>CAZJJL010000152.1:1321-4142 GCA_964546325.1 uncultured Planctomycetales bacterium
AATGTGGCATTCGCTTTTTCTTTAACTTCAGAACCGACATTGTCATCGAATACCTCGGCAATAAAAGCGCCTTGACTTAAAGAACGGACCCCCTGATCGACTTTTTGTAGAATTGTTTCGATGGTCGACTGCACAATAAGCATCCTTCGCGTAGCGTCATTAATAGTCTGGCGAGTTTTAAGGTCTCCCAAAAAATTCGTAAAAAATGCTCCGCCGATAACAATAAAAAATAGCAAGAACAAAGCCCCTGTTGATATCTCCCGCTTCCAAAAATGAAGACGTCCTTTTATTGCACCACGGGCAAGTTCCTGGGAAAAGATAAGAATCCCTCCCGCAGCGATAAAAGCGCATAATCCTCTCCACAATTGGACCGGAGAGCCATAGGTACGCAAAAACGAATCCGTATTAAGAATACTTGCAAGAAATACGGGGACGCGCGATACAATCATACCGCTTAAAAAAGAATACGCCAAAAAAGAAACGGAAACCAACCACAATAAGACGCGCATCTCTTTTTTAAATCCCAAGCCAAATCGGAAGAAAACAAGCGACGTCCCCAAAGAAGCGGGAAACCCAAATAAATACCTCGCGGCAGCTTGCGCGCCGTTTATCCCATACAAAAACCACATCGTTGCAACGGTTCCCGCAACCACGAGAGTCCATCCTCTGAAGAAACGCGCATTTTTTATCTGTAACCCGGCAAGACAAAATTTAAAAAGGAAATAAAACGAACCCGCAAGGAACAATAGCCTTACGATTGAAAAATAAATCGAATCGCCAAAAACATACGCGACCAGATCAAGCCATTCATTCAGTCCATGCATGAAGCCGAAAATACCAAGCCACAACCAAGGCAAAGCACCGGAGCGCTTTTTGTCAAGCGTAAAGCAGACAACGCCTAAAACCAGGAAAGACAAACCATAAAAGAAATAGATATAATCCATGTATTACTCCCTGCGGATCCTCGTTAAGAGCTCTTCTTCGGTACTACCATCATCAGGATAGGTAACGGAAGAAAAATGAAATGACAGGGCATTCGACAAGTTAACGCGCAAAAGATAATCTTCAAGCGCATGGCTCAAACGTCCTTCGACGCGTAAAACATTGACCTTATCGCAACCAACCAATACGATAGCCAACTCCCCCCAATCTTTTAAGATCACATCTCCGCCGCCACGGAGCGCCTCCTGAAGGATCTTTTTAATATCCTTGGCGATCTCCCGGGCTTTTTCTTCGCTCCGGGAAGAAATAACCTGCTCAAAACCGGTAACGGAAACAAAAATCATCGACATCGCCGTATACTTAAGTGCCGCATCGGCAATGCCTTTGCCGATATATTCCGATACTATCTCATCCGATGAATAAGCAGGAAGCCAAAAAGTGAACGTCGAGCCTTTCCCAACCTGACTGACAACCTGCACTTTTCCTTTATGGAGTTCAACAATCCCTTTAACAATAGAAAGTCCCAACCCCGTGCCTTTATCGCCGGGCGTTCTGCCGAATTGCTGAAATTTCTGAAATACGCGAGGGATATCTTCTTCCGATATGCCGATCCCGGTATCAGAAATCATGCATTCAACCGTATCGTGGGCATGCCTGATCTTTACGGAAACAGAACCTTGGTTCGTGAATTTTAAAGCATTGTTCAATAGGTTGGTAAATACCTGCACCATCTTATCCGCGTCAACGAATATCCAGACCCCGCCGCTATCAGCTTCAAAGGAAATATCTAACCCCTTTGCCTTAAACCGGGACTCAAATGCCCCTAAGACGGACCGGGCTAATTCAGCGATGTCCACAAACTCTTTCTTCAATTCGACCCTTCCGGCTTCGATCTTTGAGATATCAAGCAGGTTATTGATAATACGCGAAAGCCTATCGATATTATCGCTGGCTTTCGTGAGGATCTTTTGCTGCTGTTCGTTAATCGGCCCGGGGATCAAATCAAGGATCAGAGAAATCCCTTCTTTGGTTATCGCCAAAGGAGTCCGCAGCTCATGAGAAACCGTCGAAATGAATTCCGATTTCATCCGATCGATCTCCTTTTCCCGGGTAATATCATGCACAACGATCACAACGCCGGTAACCAGATGAGCGGGATTAAAAACAGGGTTCATCTCAACGCGCAATACCGTCTTTTGCAGTTTTCCTATCGTTACTTCCTTCACAACCGCCTGACACTGGCTGCGACAGCGGCCCCAGGCATCCAAAAGATTAAGCTGACTGAACTTTTCCTGAATATGAGCACTGAGAATTTCCTGCTCCGAAGAAAAATCGAACATCCGCCGAGCCTGAGGATTTATTATGATCGTTTCAACATCATCCTCAAGTAAAATGACCCCCTCGGACATACTCTGGATCATATTTTCAACCTTACGCTTATCAAGCTCGATAATATCCTTTGACTCCTGAAGATCCTCAAGAATATTTATGGTGGCTTCCTGAATATCGAGCAGTTCTTTGGTTCTCTGGGCAACGCTCTTTTCAAGACCGCGCGAAATTGCCTCAACCTGAGCTTTTGCGGTGCGAAGCTCTGCATTAGAACGTTCCAATTCCTGCTTTGAACGCCGCAATTCTTCAAACAACTTCTCTTCATCAAGGTCTTTTCTTATCCGTTGAGATATATCCTCGATTATCTCAACAACCGCAATAACGTTACCGTCCGCATCCTTGATCGGAGATGACAATATACGCTGATGTACGATTTCCCCCCCGCGGATGATCTCATGAACCGCCTCGTGAGTAAGCCCGTCCTTAAAGGTTTTCTCCGCCGGACAATCCAAGCACTTCTCGGTATGGGGAGGGTCGTTCAATACCGTAT
>CAZJJL010000153.1:0-791 GCA_964546325.1 uncultured Planctomycetales bacterium
CTATCCGTTCAAAACAACCTGCCAACTCCGACGGATCATGCGTTGTAATACGCGAAACCGGCCGCTCAAACAAAAGAGGTTTATTATAAAACTGCAGAAGAATGATCATGACCCCTCTTTTGGTCTGGGTGCCTTCACAAAAGAAGGCTTAAGGTCATGACCAATAAAAGTTATTGGATGGTAGAACGTAAATAATCCGATGCGGCATATGAACTACGCACATACGGACCGCTGATAACATACCGCAAGCCTGCGTTCAGCGCCTGCGTTTTTATTCTTTCGAACTGTTCCGGCCGGATAAATTCCTGCACCGGATAATGCTCTTTACTGGGCGCAAGATATTGCCCAACGCTTAAAAAATCGCAGGCATTATCCGCCAGATCCCTGCAAACGGATATAACCTCGTCGTATCCCTCACCGAGCCCAAGCATGATACCGGATTTCGTTCGAATACGCCGATCAAGTTTCTTAACCAAACCAAGCACTCCCAAAGAGCGCTCGTACGAAGAGCCTTTGCGGACGCGCGTATACAACGACGGCACGGTCTCAACATTATGCGCAATGATCTCCGGTGCCGCCTTCGCAACGGAAATAATCGCATCTTCATTCCCCTGGAAATCGGGGATCAATACTTCGATGGTCGCCGATCGTAACCGCCCGCGGATCGCTTGTATCGTCTTGACAAAATGAGCGGCTCCGCCATCTTCTAAATCATCGCGCGTAACGCTGGTGACAACAACATGCGTAAGCCCCAACCGTACCGCTGCCTCAGCAACACGCTCAGACTCATC
>CAZJJL010000153.1:807-4122 GCA_964546325.1 uncultured Planctomycetales bacterium
ACAGGTTGCGGGTGCTTCCGGGAAACAGCGCAAAACGAACACGCCCGCGTACAGGAATTCCCCAGGATAAGAAACGTGGCATGCTTATTATGGAAACATTCCCCGATGTTCGGGCACAGCGCATTATGGCAAACCGTATTCAGCGACAACCCGGCAAGCAATCCTTCTACTTCCCGGCAATGCGCAAGGCTTATTTTTTTGTTAAGCCACGCAGGCTTGCGGATGAGACCCTGACAATGCATAATTCCATTCCTTGGTTGCGTATTGCGTATCCCGTAGCTGCCGGAATATCCGTTCCTCTTCTTCTCCCAAAGCGCCCTGGACCAGGGTAACGCCAAAACTCTGACAAAAAGCATCGATCAGTACCTGCTGCAACGCCTCAAAACGAATATCGCGCCCCGCCAAATCGCTTAACGAAGCAAAACCCGAATCAAAAGAAGATCCGCCTTGCGTAACCAACGCTGCGGCCTGAGCTGATATATCCCGCAAAGGAATCGATCCATGCTGCAATAACGCGCGCTTTCTCCGTTTTTGAGCATTACCGCCTAATTTTCTCCCGCCAACCACAATATCGTATTTTTCGTGCGCAGCCAAACAAAAATCGGGCTGCGTTACCGATGACAATCTCCGTCGCCTCCATGCCTGATTATCCTCGCAGGCAAAATGGGCGTCCAACCCAAACGCTGCATACGCATACTTCAAGAATGAACACGTCTTTTGAAAGGATTCAATAACGGACGTTTCGCAGCCAAGATCTGCCGACGAACAAATCACGCTGTACGAGAGGTCCCCGTCATGGATCAATGCTCCGCCGCCGGTTAACCGCCTCACCAAAGAAATCCCCCGGCTCACGCACGCGTCAATACGCACGTTACTCTGCGGATCTTGGAAATACCCGAAAGAGATCGCGGAAGGCTTCCAACCGTATATGCGCAACGTAGGGATCTGCGTGCATCGCAGATATCCCTCTAACAATGCCTCATCAAGCGCCATATTGGTATAGGCATCTTGATAACCGGAAAGGATAAGACGCCAATTAGCCGTTTGCATGCGCTTCATATATAAAGTTGATAGCTCGTAACTCGCGGTTCATAGGGCAGATTCCTCCGGAAGAGAGCAGGAGAGTTTTGTGCACCTATGCTCTATGAGCGACGATAGTATTGATAATGCGGTCATTCTTTTTTCCAGCGAAGGTTTAAATCTTTTGCCGCTTTTGTTTCATCAAGCCTTTTAACAGGCGTGGTTTCCGGGGCATTCTTGATTTTTGCGGGATCTGTTGCGGCAAGACGGGCGATCTCTTTCATGACACCGATGAACTCATCCAAGGTTTGCTTGGATTCCGTTTCGGTCGGCTCGATCATAATAGCTTCTTTTACGATCAGCGGGAAATAGATCGTCGGAGGATGGATCCCCCGGTCTATCAGATATTTTGCGATATCAAGGGCGCTTACATCATGCTCTTTCTGGCGCATCGCCGAGAACACGCATTCATGCATGCACATACGGTCATAGGCGATATCAAAATGCTTCTGCAATTGAACGCGGCAATAATTGGCATTCAAAACAGCGCGCTCCGAAGCTTCAATAAGCCCTTGCTTACCCAATACCATGATATACGCATATGTTTTCAACACAACGGCGAAGTTGCCGTAAAACGGGGCGATATACCCGATGGAAAGGTGGCGTTGATATTCTAAAGCGAATGTCCCGTCAGAGCGCTTCACAATGCGCGGGATAGGAAGGAATTCTTCCAGACGCTTGACAACCCCCACCGGACCGGAACCGGGTCCGCCGCCGCCATGCGGCGTCGCGAACGTTTTATGTAAATTAAGATGCACAATATCAAACCCGATATCTCCCGGCCGGCATTTTCCGAGAATAGCGTTCAAATTAGCCCCGTCATAATATACCAGCGCGTCAACACCGTGGGCTAAATCGCAAATTTCTTTAATATGGGGGTTAAAAAGACCCAATGTGTCGGGACATGTCATCATAATTCCGGCGACGTCCGTCGTAAGTTTGCTTTTGAGCTCCTGCATATCCATATAGCCGTTTTTATCCGTCGGGATGACCACCACTTCATACCCGGCGATTGCCGCAGACGCCGGATTCGTCCCATGCGAAGAATCAGGAATGATCACGATCTTACGCCTATTGCCTTTATGCCTATGGTACGAAGCCATAAGCACAAGGCCCGTGAGTTCGCCGTGAGCGCCGCCCATACGCTGTGTGGTAAAAGCGTCCATCCCGGTGATCTCGCACAAAAGTTGTTTTGTTTTATAAATAACCTCGAGAGAGCCTTGTGTCAACATGCCGCCGCCTAACAACTGCGGCAACAACGGATGCACATCGCTGAACCCCGGCAACGAGGCTATCTTTTCCGCGAATTTCGGATTATATTTCATCGTGCAGGAACCAAGCGGATAAAAATTCGTATCAACGGAAAAATTAAGGCGGGAAAGGTTTGAGAAATGGCGCACCACATCAAGCTCGGAAACTTCCGGTAAATCCGGTTGATCCCCTCGGCAATATTTATGATCGGGCAAGGGAACGCTTTTTATATCGGGTTGCTGCCAAAGGAACCCTCGTCTCCCCGGAACACTTTTTTCGTATATTAACTGCATAGCACAACCTCAAGGCTATCGGCGAGCTTCATCATCTCTTCTTTGGTGCGCTTCTCGGTTGCCGCAACCAGTAAGTAGTTATCCATGCCTTTATAGAATCTTCCCAAAGGGAATCCGCAGGCAAAACCCTTTTCGATCATCGCATGCACCACTTCATCGGCGTTCTTAGAAAGCAACACCGTGAATTCGTTGAACGTAGGAGATGATCGCTTCACGGTAACCCCGGGGACTTTATCTAAAAGGCCTTTGAGATATTCGCTCTTCTGATAATTGAGCGCGGCAAGCTCGCAAAATCCCTGTTTACCGATAAGAGAAATATACAGCAACGATCGCAACGCGCAGAGCGCTTCATTCGAACAGATGTTCGACGTAGCTTTTTCGCGGCGGATATGCTGTTCCCTCGCCTGCAAAGTCAAAACAAACCCGCGCGTATTATCCTTATCAACGGTTGCTCCGACGATCCTTCCCGGCATTTTCCTGACAAACTCGCTTTTTGTCGCCATGAAACCTAAATACGGACCCCCGAAATACAACGGCAATCCTAAACTCTGGCCTTCTCCGGTAGCGATATCGATCCCCATCTCCGAAGGCGTGCGCAACATCCCTAACGAAACAGGGTAAACGGAACCGATAACCAACGCGCCTTGTGCATGCGCTTTTTTACAGATATCCGAGAAATCGTCGATCGCGC
>CAZJJL010000154.1:0-4080 GCA_964546325.1 uncultured Planctomycetales bacterium
TCCGGGGACCGCATGATATCAGACATAACTTTACCCGGAGCGGCCTGAACCATCTGTGTTTTCAAAAAATAATCGCGCAACATCCTGCATACCGCTAAACTCTCCGGGCTTCGGACAAGATATACGTCGTGCTGTGTCAAGCCGTTATTAATAACGCATACGTACATATATTGCCCGCCTTTGGTGAATACCGTGAATTCTTCGGTCAAGTTCTGTTCGAATTTCCACCCTTTTTCAACCAATGCTTTCTCATAAAACGCCTTTACCTCAGCCGGAGCCATCGACGTGCGCAGATGCGTTGCGCTTCCGGAAATAGTATTTAACGAGATCGGCTGATCCTTCCAAAGAACGGTTTTCTCCGGCAATTCAGGCAATTGCCAAAGATCAGGCTCCATACACCATCCTGACTGAAGTAACCCTAAAAACACCGATAGTATAACAACCGCACCCGTAACCTTCATCGTTACTCCACCATTTGAAAATCGTACCCGATCCAAATATTACCTTTGATCCTTACCTTATTCTCATTCTCAAGCAAAATATTGCGCTGAAAAAACGGCAGCTTCCACTTGGGGGTAAACTTCGCGACTTTCATCCCGAACGTCGAATTGCCGAAACTAACACTGCTTATCCAGGCGCACGGATGCGGCACGAAACCCGGCCTCACCACGCCATCGGCATCCAGATAAAAGAAAAGGATAACCATCGGCTGCGCGCGGATCTTAACTTCCGTCGGAAGATTCAGCATGTCCGCCTTCACATAAGAATCATACGCCAATGATTCGGGATCACCGCTGGGGATAAGCGCATTAAAATCAGCCGGTTTTAAGCCCGCCGTCGTATCTGAAATGAATTTCCCGGGAGTCGCCTGAGAACGCGCTAATCCTTTATTGTACAAATACGCGATGGAAGTACTTAAATACCAGATATCTTTGCCTCCGACCAATTCTCCGCTTACCGGAGCCTCATAAATGCCCGTTCCCTTCTTAAGCCGACGATATTCACAGGTAATATGGCTATCGCGAAAAAGATAGCGCTTATAATCGATCCAACGCAGCCTACCATCGGGAAATCTGCCGATCTCATTCCAACCGTCCGGCAAGGCATCGCACGTATCATCACTCATGAGCCCGCTAAACGCAGGAGGAGTCGCTCCTGCGCCCAAACTCTGCGCGCGATCCTCAATGAACGGCTTGGGTTCCTCAACTAAAGCGCCTCCGATGATCGCGTCATACATACTAACGCGCAGTTCTTTTGTCATATCTTTAGCTACGGCTCTTGCGTTCTTGAGGATATCTTCATTAAGTTTGATCCCGTACAAATCGTACCCGATAGCATACGCGTATCCCGAATATTTCGTCGGCCAAACCCGGGAGAGCATTTTTGCCTGCAAATTAATATAATTGTACAACATACTTGTATGCGAGATCCGTATCTGGTTCAATCCGCGGCAAAACGCGGAAGCACCGGAGATCAACGCGCTATCGGCAATATTAGCAATACGTAAGCGTATAAACCCCAGATCGCCGATGAACTTCGTTCCGGCGATGGCAAGAATGATCACCGCCATCAGTAAAACCATAAAAACAGCGGTCTGGCCGATGCGTGTTTTTTTCCTAATGCCAGTGTGTTTGCAAAAGTCTGTTAACATCAGTCACCTCGTATAATGCCCATATGGCTAGCTGCGCCGATCGGAACGTGCTATCGGCGATCTTACGCTCCGCCTCAGTTGTACGCGCATCCCAATCTT
This sequence comes from uncultured Planctomycetales bacterium, assembly GCA_964546325.1. Lineage (GTDB taxonomy): Bacteria > Omnitrophota > Gorgyraeia > Gygaellales > Profunditerraquicolaceae > DAONEO01. The sequence goes on from CAZJJL010000154.1 coordinate 1,751, forward strand.
CGAGTATCCAATCAAGTTGCGATAAAAGCCTATCCTGCGCAACCTCTTTTGCCAATCCCTGGTCCGAAGCAAGAAGCATGCTGATCTGACTGGCAAGACCTTGTGCCTGCATCATTTGTGTCTTATTACGTGAAGACATGCCCATCATCAATGAATACTCTTGCGCGACTAACGTAGCTACCGTATTACTTAAAATACCTGAATTAATATTGCCGAACGGATCAGGCAAGCCCATGGCTGAATAATGCAAAAGAACAGCCCGGTCTTTTGCGGTATCAAGGAATCCCGTCCTACTGTCCACAATATCCCACTGATCGAGCGCTGAATCAAGATTTGTTTTCATCTGCGTTACCAAAGGATAAAGCCCCGATGCTGCCTTTATATCTGTTGAGCCGGCAAGAAGCGCTCCGATGCTTTGCGCCTGGGTTGCCTGGGTCACGGTGATCGTTGCAACCGCGCGATTCAATACGTTATATACCTGATCAATACGCGATAGTGATTGGTCCGTTAACGGCACCGACTGGAAACTCTGGCTTGTCGTATTATAAAGAGCCTCAATCTTAGCTACTGCTTTACGATGATTATCCGTACTATACCCCTTGATCGTCATCCACACATGCCCAAATTCAGAACCGATATATTCAAAACTCGGCTTCAATGCATCGGGATTCGTGGTATTAAAAAAGAGCATATCAAAACCGGTTAGCTGAGAACCCATTTGGTCAATATTAAGCCGCATAGTCTCGCGACGCTGATCATTGGCTTCTTGTATCGTAACCAATTGCTCAAGCCCCTCCGGAGTATTCGGAAGGCCGTAGTTCTCCAGCGTGCAGGCGTCATCAAACGGCCCGGGTCGCAGAGGAGCGTCGATAGCAGCGGTAAAATTTTGTCTCGAAGCATTAAACGAATTCATGGCAATAGTTGTTAAATTCGCGCCATCACGGGCAATAGTACGTACCGTATTGATGATAGTCGCATTCGGCCAATCATAGCGGCCGCTATTAAACGCCATAGTGCGCATACCGTACATCTGATAGATCTTATAGGGAAAAATAAAACTATTGATATAATCGAGTTTCTCAAGCATCAAAGAAGCATTGACGACGCGCGGATCCTCAAAGACAAATCCGCTATAATCAGTCGGGGGGATCAGCGAATCACCGTGCGAACCCGCAGTCGCATGAGGGAAATATTCCAAGAACGCCGTCGGGTCATTCAATGTTTTGACTTCTCCGGGCCTGATCGTAACCGACCGGGCCATCAAGCGCTCGGGGTTATTGATCGCGTCAAGCCGTGTCCTGCGGAACAGCTCGATACGATCAAGCGAGCTTAAATTAAAATTCGAGAACCATCCCATCGAAGCCACCGCGATAACAACTAAACAAATAAAAACAATAGCCAACTCGAGCGTAGCCTGCCCTTTTTGGGAAATACCCGGTTTTCTATTGATGCGGTGTGCGGACATCATAGGTTCGGCGTATCGTCTCCTCGGTTACCAACGCGACATCGCGCGGAATAGTCGCTGCATTAACCTGGATCGCGTCGGCATCTGTCTTTATATTCTCCGCCCAATCATCCTTGCGGTAACTCGAAATTATCTTCCCTTCCCCTTCAAAGGTGATCACCGTCGGGATATTCTCGGTAACCGTCGTATTTTGCGCGAACCTCCGGTACCCCGGGAAAGCCCCGCTATTACTTGTCTCTGTTACGGTAGTATTGGTCATTGTCGTCGTATTGCGCGGCAAGGCGTCAACCTGCGAATCAAGCTCCGCTATTGATGACGTTGCCCAACGCCATCCACTATCGCCGTCTTCAAGCGTTTGGTTCGAATACGCAACTTTCACTAACGTAGGAGGAACTTCAAAAAAATAGGATTTCTTTATCATACCGTCGTTGATTTGTATCAACTGCCTGCTTGCCACATCCTGGGGCTCATTTTCTTTCGGCGTGTACAATTTATAGGGGTTATATTCCATAGCGCTTGATGCCATCAGGCGCTGACGGGAGAGCCCCATCATAAAGGTAGGGGATATAACATCGCGCATAACCGTAAGGCTGACACTGCGCATATCATTCTTACTCAATTGCAGCGCTTTACGGAACGTATACATCTCCAAAGCCTGGCGGTTATTATAGGAAAGCCCCTGAGAGATAAGATATCCCAGAAGCATCAGGACTATCGCTCCCATAATAGCAAGCTCGGCACTTGCCTGGCCTGACCGGCTTTTGAAAGCCGGCCTAATCAGTCGCCTCTTCAGGAGTAACTGTTTCATTCCCCCACCTTTTACTTTCATCGCCCGTATGGGTAACGCCGCTGCTGTCCCGCCAGC
>CAZJJL010000155.1:0-879 GCA_964546325.1 uncultured Planctomycetales bacterium
AACTTAAACACTCCCGCGCCGAATCTCCGTTGAGCACAACATACTCAAAGGTGTTTGCGGAAATGAACTTTTTGATCTGATTACGCTTCCCGTCAAATTTCCTTCCTCCGAGACGAATAAGGTCATCGGTCTTATACAGGTAGTCCGCGTTAGCCCTATCCAATGCGATCGCAAAACGCTTATCCCCTTCAAAGAATTTTTTCGTTACACCGGGTATACGGATGAAAGAACCCTTGGTATCGGTAAGAATACGGCCCATAACCTCCCGCTTATCACCGCTCCCCAGGGGTTCAAAAAAACGGACGGAGTTGTTGAAAGCAGATCGTACGATAAGAAAGCCGGAGAGTTCAGCAATACCAAAATGATACGCATTACGCCAGGCATAGAGATTCGTAAATGTAAATTCGGAGATCTCGGGAGGATTCTGCGCAAAAACGCGATCAAAGTATCCCCGATGCTCCAAACACAATGGCACAAACACCGGATAGGAGGAAACGTTCGTCATACGAGGGTTCAGAGAAGATTATTTTATCTGCCAGCCGCTCTGGCGTTCAACCGGAGTCCCTGCGGGTGCATTTTGCTGTAATTTTGCGGCATATATTCTTTTGATTTCATCAAGAGATACCCCGTTCTTCCGGGCAATAGACTGATAGATGATCAAACGATCGGCATTCTCCGCTTCAACAAGGGGCTGCAACGAAGCGTCCGCTCCGGATGAGCGCACAACAACGAAACCGTTCTTATCTTCCCCAAGGATACCTTTTGATTCATGTATTTCCAGATCTGATAAACGATCCCGGCGGCGCAACGCTGCCGCTTCAACATTCTCATCAAGCGTCTGCGCATAAGCCATAGGAATGATCCCGAACAAACAACTGC
>CAZJJL010000155.1:889-4077 GCA_964546325.1 uncultured Planctomycetales bacterium
CATTGATATCTTGCGCAACATGCTGGTAGATATCAAGGCGCATGGAAACATCGACTTTAATAGGATCCTTGGGAGCTTCCACGCGAACGCGCGCGCAGCCGATACCAGACATGACAAACACGATACAAACGCATAAAATTATCTTTTTCATAAACCCACCTTTCCGGGGGAATCCCCATGGAGCATGATCGTTAAATCTCTTTTTCCCGCACTGCCGCTTGTAAGCACATGCACTATAATATTCATGGTTTCGGTCCGCATGGTAACCGTTGCAAAGGCATACCGATAATCGCGAAACCCTTCAGCTATTATTTCAACCGGCTGCTTACTGGCGGCCGCGATATTCTTGATCATGGTATCGTCATGTAACGCAATCACCCCTCCCGGCTGAAGGGATTTTATGTCTCCCGTCAATCCGACTATGCGCTGTCCAATACCGTCGACAATGAACGTACCCGACAATGCTCCTTCCAGATGCACTTTTTCGCTTAGTTCAAAAGCGCGCTCAACATCCTGCAAAGAAATGCCTGCGACTTCTCCCCTCACCGAATACGAAATAATACGCTCCAATGCAAAAAGCGCACGCACATACGCCTTTCCCCCTAAAACGCGCGTTTCTGCGTCATGAAGGATCACATTACCGGAATCAAGATAAAAATCTCCCCGGCAATCCGTTAAGTCAACCTTTCCCAAGGTGCATTGCGAAACGCGCAAATTCCCTTTTTGAGTCAACGGATCAAAACGACAGGAAACACCTTGAGCTCGGATTGTTCCTGATTGCAGCACCACGGCCGCCTGATCGACAAAAACATCGCTTGCCGTGAATGCGTATAGAGATCGCAGAGAAAATCTGACGGTAAGCACCGGAACCGTTATCCGATCGATCGCGCCGCCGGAAATAACGATATCCTTATAACGAATCTCCCCCCATGCCACATCGCATGCTCCGATACTTACCTTTGAAACAGCAAGGGTCTTTATCAGGGCATATTGTGTTATGCTCGCAATTATACGAGGCGCATACAAAACCGTACAAAGCACAGCAGCACACACGAGCAACAAAAAAATACGTCTTACATTATACCGGACAGGCATGGCGCATTATTTTTCCGAAGCTTTTTTCTCGACCACTTTAACTGCCAGGTCAACCGCCGCTTCAACATCAGCCAAATGAAAAACCCCCGACGGTGAATGAACATACCGGCACGGTATTGCAAGAACACCGGTCAAGACGCCCTCACGGTTCAAGTAAATCATTGCGCCATCGGTCATTCCGCCCTCAACGACATCCATCTGATATTTGATTTTATTGCGCTGAGCTGTCTCCACCAAAAGATCTTTAACGCGGCCATTAACGATCAGGCCTCTCCCCCCTGCCTCGACCGCGGTAATAGCAACTCCGCTGCCTAATCGCAACGCAGATTCTTTTTCAGCGGTTTGCGGAGTATCGCCGGAAACGCCCGTATCAATGGCAAGCGCAAAATCAGGCACAATACCAAAAGCAGCCGTGCGGGCTCCTTTTAAACCTACCTCTTCCTGCGCAGTAGCAACCGCATACACCTGCGCGGGCACTTTCTTGAGCTTTTCCATGATCTTAAGCAGCGCGTAACAACCAATTCGGTTATCGACCGCCTTACCGTAACAAAGCTTACCGTTTAAAACACCGGAATTCGGCTCGAAGATAATCGGATCAGCGATCGAAATTTTACGCAGCGCATCTTCTTTGGATGAACACCCGATATCAATGAACATATCCTCATACCGGACTAACTTCTTTCGCTCTTCTTCTTTCAATAAATGCGGCGGTTTAGCGCCGATGATCCCGCGAACATCCCCTTGTTTTGATTTAATAACCACCCGTTGCCCGAGGAGGATCCGATCGTCGATCCCTCCGACTTTAACAAACCAAACAAACCCTTCCTTGGAAATATGCTTCACTACAAAACCGATCTCATCCATATGCGCAGCCAACATTATCCGCTTTCCATGCTTTCCCTTGCGTGCGATAACGTTACCGAATGCATCCATCGAAACGCCGTCACAGGTTTTTAAAAGCTCTTTTCTCATAATATCGGCGACTTCCGCCTCATATCCTGAAATGCCGGAAGCGTCCAATAACTTCCTCATCAATATATCCATCAACCTCTCCTTTCGAAAACCAACTGTTCTTATTGAGTGAGATCCCTCCGCGATTCTCAAGGAGGGACGAAAACCTAATGTTTTTATCAAGTAAGATCCCTCCACGTTTCTTATGGAGGGACGAAAACCTACTCTTTTTATCGAGTGAGATCCCTCCGCGATTCTTATAGAGGGGGAAAACGCACTGTTTCGAACGAATTATCTCAGTGCTTTCTTCTTTTACAATAAAACGTTAAGCCAAACACAAAGATCTTCCACGGTAAAAGGCTTGTTGACCAAAGGAATAGCTTTCTTTTTTACAAAATCGCCGAGTTGTTCCATCTCAACCGAATAGGCTGACATAATAATTATAGGGATATCCTTGGTTCTGTTATTCCCTTTAACCCTACCGATAAACTCATAGCCGCTCATCTGCGGCATTTGCATATCAACAAGAATAGCATCCGGTATATCCTGTTCGAGATACGTTAAACCTTCAGCCCCATCATAGCATTTGATAATATCCTTAAAACCGACTTTTTGCAAGTTCAGAGTAAGCGTCTCCACAAAATCACGCTCGTCATCGATGATCATCAGCTTTTTCTTAAAGAGCATTTCAGTTAACGATACGGATGATTGCCGCGCCTTATCCATTAATTCCCCCGAAGTAAATCCGTCAATAGGATAAAACGCATAGCCGTATCGCGCTTTATCGTATCCTGTTTGGCCGTTCTTCGCCATCGCTTCTTTAATAGTGCGGCTAAAGCGCGCAACAACGGTTAACGCCTCATTGCTTTCGCTTCTAAAAAGCGTAAGCAATTCTCCTTCTTTTGAACGGCTTATGAGCTCAACACCCTTATACGTTGCGCCGATCAATTCAGCCGCAGAGGTAAACACCGCTTCAGGAAGCTCCTTAAGCGCAATAACACAGAGAATAAGAATCTCCTGACGGCGATTAATACCTCCGTGCATAATCTCATTCATAAGTTCCAACATATCCCTGCGGGCAAGCGTAAAATGGAACTGCGAGCCAACTCCGACCTGACTGGTAACCCACATGGCTCCTCCAT
>CAZJJL010000156.1:0-4075 GCA_964546325.1 uncultured Planctomycetales bacterium
GGTGGAAAAAAGATATCAAGAATAAACCATATTGCGATTTATGGAAATTAGCAGGAAAAGAGCTATCGAATTGCAGAACACTCATCATTCTCGGTTATTCTTTGCCAGAAACAGACTTAGTGGCTAGATCTCTTTTCGCTGAAGTAGCTAGAAATAGAGCGGTAAGGCAATCGAAAAAGAAATTATCACAGCTACATATAGCTGATCCATCTTCAGATGTAAAGGAGAAATTTATCAATTTGTTCGCAGACGTATTAGATTCTGATGGACGCGTGTATCAATATAATGGTATAGAAGAATTTAGAAACGCGAATATTAAACAACTATCTTCGAGTTTACAAGATAAACTTGATGAACTCATGAGGCGGGTTGATTCCATAGAACAGAAACTGAACGTTAAATAACATAGTCGTAATAAGGTTCTGAATTTGCTGGCTCTTTCGGTTTTGTTGGTTTATTGAAAATGGGTTCGTCTATCGTCTACGACTACCCGCCAGTTTATACCGCTGGCGGTAAAAAGTGAATGCCGAAATCGTTGCTTTTCGGCACTGCGACGCAGTGTAATATCGTTGTTTATGCGTTTAATTTGAGCGCATGCTTACATGAAGAAAAATCAGTGAAGTATTGCCCTCTGTGATAGAATATCTACTGAACGGTAGATAGATATCGCAGAGGGCTTTTTAATGCACATAGCGGCACGTTACGTAACAGTGATGCTGGACAGGTAGTACAATGACAAAAAAACTCATCATAAAAAAAGCAATAGCGGAAGTCATACAGCGATCTACCGGTTTTTTCAATAGCGGACACTTCCGAGAGGGTTGCCGTGTGCTTAACTATCATTCTACCCCGGAAAGTTTTGATGCCGGAGACTCTTTTCAGATGTCTGCCCCGAAGGATATTTTCCTTGCGCAGATGCAGTACTTGTATGAAAACAAGTATTCGGTGATCTCGTCGGAAGAACTTGTCGAAAAGATACTCGCGAGGCAGTCTATTGCGCCTAAGACAGTCGCAATCACCTTTGATGACGGCTTTAAGAATAATCGCACCGTTGCTTTTCCGATCCTGCAGAAGTTTTCTTTTAAGGCTACGATATTTTTGGCTACCGATCTCGTCGGAAAAAACGCCGATTATTTGGATTGGGATGATGTTTCGTATCTTGCCGGAACAGGCCTTATTTCGTTCGGGGCCCATTCATTGACCCATACGAAATTGGCAAGCCTCAACAGGCCGGAGCTGGAAAAAGAGATCGGCGGTTCAAAGGCGATATTGGAACGCTTCTTAAAGGAGCCGGTACGCATTTTTGCGTATCCTTTTGGCAGTTATGGTTCTTTTACCGGCGCTGCTATCGATGTTTTGAGATCGCAAGGATATAAGGCTGCTTTTACGACGATAATCGGGAGAAATACTGTTCAAACGGACCCCTATTTATTAAAGAGGACCCGGATTTCATGGGTTGATGATGCAAACGAATTCGCCAAAGAAATGTGCGGCGCATATGATTGGTATGGATTATGGCAGAGACTGATACGAACACCCCTATAATATCGCAGCTTTCGATCGCTGACGAAAAGCCTTATATTGAATTCTTGCAAAAGGCGTATAAGGATCAGTTCCATCGCTATAGGTTTGAGTCTTTTGATGCTACGCGAGAGTTCTGGCGTTGGGAATATATGAGTAACCCTGTTGCGATACCGGGTAAGCCTCTTGTTTGGGTATGCAAGATAGGCGGTAAGATCGTTGGCCAGTTATGTGTTATGCCCGTTCCGGTAAAGATAGGGGGAAGGGATTATATCGGCGGCTGGTATCATGATTTTATAGTTTTGCGGGAATTCCGGGATAGAAAGATCGGGCGGAAACTGATATGTGAGACAGCAAAAGGTGTGCGCGATAGTATTGATATCAGCATGGCCGTCATTGTTACTGAACGATCAAGGGCTCTTTTTAGAATGCATGGTTTAAGAGAGGTAGGCACTCTCAAGAAGAACGTGTCTGTTGCAGGATTGACCGATATCCTCTTATCGATAAAGCGGCCCAAAACAGCGCGTGCGATTGAGATACAAGAAGTTACGGCTCTTGATGCTGATTTCGACAGCCTGTGGAAGGATACTGCCAATCGATTCGATTGCCTGATAAAAAGGGATAGCCAGGTGCTCCGGTGGCGTTTTAAGCCTCAGCTCTATTGGTCATACCGTTTATTTCTAGCGAAAGAGGGCGGCGCTCCCAAAGGGTATATCGTCGTAAAGATTGGCGCTCAGGAAAGACGGAAACGGCAAGGACTGAATATAGGAGTAGTATCCGATCTATTTTTCGATCCTTCTCAGAAACATGTCGGTTACGCTCTTTTAGAAAAAGCTTTATCTGTCCTGAAAACCGAGGCTTCTGTTATACGATGTGACGTGATGCATGAGCAGATAGAGCGTTTTCTTCGGTCAGTTGGTTTTTTCAGTATTAAATCGGATAATCTCCTTTTTCTCTCTTTTTCCGAGAGGGTGAAGAAAGAAGATGTTGTCTTGGCAAAGGAAGAGAAGAGTTGGTTCCTTACGTATGGAGATTCCGATCTGGATTTTTCCTGATGCGGTAATGATAATTCATGCCTGGCGGTTTGAGCTTGTAAAAATTCCCGGGGTAACGTAGTCGGCACAGCATTCGTAAAAAACCATTATCTCCCGGGAATACTTTTTAAGCGGGCAGCTTTTTATCCAAGATATCCTTACACTTTAAACAGACGAGCACGCGCTTCGTTTTTTCGTTAACCAGCCTGAATATATTGACTAAGTAATTGTGCGACAGTTTTTCTCCGCATCTCTTGCAGCTATTCATGATAATTCTCCTTTCACCTTGCGGTAGATAAAAAAAGGGCTCGGCATATAACACGCCGGGCCCTTTTTTGTTTGTTCAGGTTATACCTTGGAGACTTTCGTCGCCTGGTCGCCTTTAGGGCCTTTTTCGATCTCGAACTCGACTTGCTGCCCCTCAGCTAAAGACTTATATCCTTCACCCTGAATAGAGGAATGATGCACGAACACATCATTGCCGCTTTCCGGCGTGATAAATCCATAACCTTTTTGATCACTGAACCACTTAACTGATCCTTTTGCCATTGTTGTTCCTCCTTTCCTTCAAGATTATAGTAAAAACCAATCAGAAATATGCATCATATTCACCTGATAGACCTATAATCTCTCAAGGGTAAACAATGACAGCGAAAAAAAACCGCAAGGCTAGTTTTCCTAATCCTTGCGGTTTAAGACTTCTAATCTTTTACTACGTGCTCAGTGTAGCATGATTCCATTGATAGTCAACACATATAAAGGATTCTTTTCTGTCTTCGTAGGAGTATTATTTCCTGTTATTTCGGTCGTAATCCAGTATACTGATATCTGATTATCGTATATATAACAAGTCTCACTCCGACATGAAAATATTCCTTTCTTCAATAAGCCTGGAAACCGGTACTGACCTGCAGCTGGCCTTGTATTACCTGAAGGGCTATCTTTTGCAATCGTATCCTCGCGTTGCGGTGACCATACGCGTTTTTACCGAAAAGCAGCGTCCCGCAACGATCCTTAAGGAGATTCTTTCCTCTAAGGCTTCAATCGTCGGGTTTTCCTGTTATGTCTGGAATATCCAGAAAACACTTGAAGTGTGCAGGCGCATCAAGAAGATAAGGCCCGGAATAACGATCGTTTTAGGAGGGCCGGAAGTAAGCCCGCGCGCGCAGGAAATATTAGAGCGGGAATCGGCTGTTGATGCGGTAGTCCGGGGTGAAGGCGAGGAGACGTTCGCCCGATTGGTTAGGCACGGGCCGAAGGATGTGCAGGGAGTATCATATCGTGCGCATGGGGCGATAATCCATAATCCTGACCGGCAGCCTTTTGATGGGATCGATGCGATCCCTTCGCCGTATATAAACGGCTTTATCGATCTTGCGGACAAATCCTTGGTTGATGTGCCTTTAGAGACGACTCGCGGCTGCCGCTTCCGCTGCGGGTATTGCTATTATCACAAGAATTTTCCGTCTGTCCGTTTTTTTTCATTGAAGAGAGTTGAAAAGGACCTTGCGCGTATTCTT